>DQAA01000382.1 GCA_003523465.1 Pseudomonas sp. | reverse complement strand
GCTTCTTCTTCGACCTTTACGCCCGCGCCAACAAGCGCGGCGGCGCCTGGATGGACGGTGCCCGCGACCGTCGCCGCACCGCCGATGGCGCGCTGCAGAGCCCGGTGGCCAACCTGGTGTGCAACTTCACCCCGGCCGTTGCCGGCAAGCCAGCGCTGCTGACCCACGATGAAGTGACCACCCTGTTCCACGAATTCGGTCACGGCCTGCACCACCTGCTGACCCGCATCGAGCATGCCGGCGTGTCCGGTATCAACGGCGTGGCCTGGGACGCGGTGGAACTGCCGAGCCAGTTCATGGAGAACTGGTGCTGGGAGCCGGAAGGGCTGGCGCTGATCTCCGGTCACTACGAAAGCGGCGAGCCGCTGCCCCAGGACCTGCTGGAGAAGATGCTGGCGGCGAAGAACTTCCAGTCCGGGCTGATGATGGTGCGCCAACTGGAGTTCTCCCTGTTCGACTTCGAACTGCATGCCCGCCACGGCGATGGCCGCAGCGTGCTGGAAGTGCTCGAAGGCGTGCGCGACGAGGTCTCGGTCATGCGGCCGCCGGCGTACAACCGCTTCCCCAACAGCTTCGCGCACATCTTCGCGGGCGGTTACGCGGCGGGTTACTACAGCTACAAGTGGGCTGAAGTGCTGTCTGCCGACGCCTTCTCGCGCTTCGAGGAAGAAGGCGTGCTCAACGCCGAGACCGGCCGCGCGTTCCGCGAGGCGATCCTGGCGCGCGGTGGTTCCCAGGAGCCGATGCTGCTGTTCGTCGATTTCCGTGGCCGCGAGCCGTCCATCGACGCCCTCCTGCGCCACAGCGGCCTGAGCGAGGACCTGGCGGCATGACCACGACCAAGAAACGCTTTATCGCCGGGGCGGTCTGCCCGGCGTGCAGCGAGCCGGACAAGCTGATGATGTGGAGTGTGGACGGCACGCCGCATCGCGAGTGCGTCGCCTGTGGCTTTACCGACACCCTCAACGAGCAGGGCCTGTCGGTGCCGAAGGAGCTGGGTACGCGGGTCAACCAGGATGCGCTGAAACCGCCGAAACCTGCGGTGCAGACGGTACAGTTCTTCCCGAATCCGAAGTTGAAGAAGCCTTCGGAGTAGTCCTCCGTCCTACAGCGCGGACCCTGTGGGAGCGGGTTCACCCGCGATTGCGTCAGTGAATTCGCCACCGTAATCGCGGGTAACCCCGCTCCCACAAGATCCGCGTCGCGATAGAAGGCGTGGACGCCAAATCAAAACCTCGATACTGTATAAATACACAGTATCGAGGTTTTTCGTCATGGTCTCTCCGGTCCGCGGTCGTGGTACTGCCCACAACCCGCACATCCGCTTCGCCCCCAACCGCTCCGTGGTCGAGGATGACGGCTGGTACCAGGAAGTGCCCATGACCCAGGGCACCGAGATCCGCATCGAAACCGCCAAGACCATCATCACCCGCAACACCTCGCCCGACCTGCCCTTCGACCGTTCGATCAATCCCTATCGCGGCTGCGAGCATGGCTGCATCTACTGCTATGCGCGACCGAGCCATGCCTACTGGGACCTGTCCCCCGGCCTCGATTTCGAAACCCGGCTGATCGCCAAGACCAACGCCGCCGCCGTGCTGGAGCAGCAATTGTCCAAGCCCGGCTATGTCTGCGCGCCGATCAACCTGGGTTCCAACACCGATCCCTACCAGCCCATCGAGCGCGAGCAGCAACTGACCCGGCGCCTGCTGGAAGTGCTGCTGCGCTACCGCCACCCAGTGACCATCGTCACCAAGGGTTCGCTGATCCTGCGCGACCTCGACCTGCTCAGCGAGCTGGCGAAGCAGCGCCTGGTCTCGGTGATGATCAGCCTGACCACCCTCGACGACGAACTGAAACGCACCCTCGAACCCCGCGCCGCTGCGCCCAAGGCCCGCTTGCGGGCGATCCGGGTGATGCGTGGGGCGGGGATTCCGGTAGGGGTGCTGTGTTCGCCGATGATCCCGGCGATCAACGACAGCGAGCTGGAGCGCCTGCTCGAAGCCGCCAGCGAGGCCGGTGCCCTGAGCGCGGCGTACATGCTCCTGCGCCTGCCGCTGGAAGTGGCGCCGCTGTTCGAGCATTGGCTGCAGGACCATTACCCGCAACGGGCCGCCCATGTGCTGAGCCTGGTTCGCCAGAGTCGTGGCGGCGAGCTGTACGACAGCCGTTTCGGCGCGCGAATGCGGGGTGAGGGGGTATTCGCCGACTTGCTGGCGCAGCGCTTCGACAAGGCTATCCGGCGTTACGGGCTGGATCGTCGGGGCGGCTATTCGCTGGATTGCTCGGCGTTCTGTCCGCCGGGCGGTCAGATGTCTTTGTTGTAAAAACAATAATGGCCATTGGCGATTAATGTTTTTTTGATACTATGGAAAACCCGCCAGATTCTTCTGGAACGCCCGTTCTAGAGCCTTCCGAATTCAGTTTGAGTTAAGTTTCGCCACGTAGCGTAGGAATTCAGGCAGCCGAAAATGTGATTTGTTGACTACATCTGTAATCCAAGTGACGTAAGCCTGTCTGAATCCCACCCCGGTAAAATGGACTTACCTACGAACCCGTCAAAGAGGATGAATCATGTCGAACAAGGAACCCTCTCCGACCGGCCCGGCCGTTGCTGAAGCCGAGACTGCCGATGGCGCCCTGAAACATATCGTCGATGGTTTTCTGCATTTCCATCACGAGGTCTTCCCCGAACAGGAAGAGCTGTTCAAGAAGCTCGCCACCGCGCAGAAGCCGCGGGCCATGTTCATTACCTGCGCCGATTCGCGGATCGTTCCCGAACTGATTACCCAGAGCTCCCCAGGCGACCTGTTCGTTACCCGTAACGTGGGCAACGTGGTGCCGCCCTACGGGCAGATGAACGGCGGCGTGTCGACGGCGATCGAGTACGCGGTGATGGCCCTGGGCGTGCACCACATCATCATCTGCGGCCACTCCGATTGCGGCGCGATGCGCGCGGTACTCAACCCGCAGTCGCTGGAGAAGATGCCGACGGTCAAGGCCTGGCTGCGTCATGCCGAAGTGGCCCGCACCGTCGTCGAGGACAACTGCCAGTGCGGTACCGAGCACGAGAGCATGCAGGTCCTGACCCGCGAGAACGTCATCGCCCAGCTCCATCACCTGCGCACCCACCCGTCGGTGGCCTCGCGCCTGGCGGCTGGCCAGTTGTATATCCACGGCTGGATCTACAACATCGAAACCAGCGAAATCTCCGCCTACGACGCCGTAAGCGACGCCTTCCTGCCGCTGACCCGCGGCCAGCCGATTCCAAGCGCTACCCCGAAAGGCCGTTTCTAGGCCTTCTCGCGACACCTGAACATCGCTGACTGAGCCTCCACAGCCCGCTGCCCGCGGCGCTGTGGACGGACGTCGGCTGCCTTCGAAAACGTTTTGATGCCTTGCCGCAGCGTCGGCGGCCTTCGCCTGCCCGGGATTCGGGCGGCACGCCGACGCCTGGGCAAATGCGGCCGAGGAACTGGCCGGGAAGAACAGGAGAACAGGATGAACATGACGCACTTCAAAGCGGCGCTGCCGCGGGACTTGCTGGCTTCGGTAGTGGTGTTCCTGGTGGCGCTGCCCTTGTGCATGGGGATCGCCATCGCTTCCGGCATGCCGCCGGCCAAGGGCCTGATCACCGGGATCGTCGGTGGTCTGCTGGTGGGCTGGCTGGCCGGCTCGCCGTTGC
>DQAA01000381.1 GCA_003523465.1 Pseudomonas sp. | reverse complement strand
CCCGTCGAAACACTTCGCTATATATAAAAATTTATTACGAAAACAATACCCGAACCAACTTCCCGTTAAAGCCAATCAATCTAAAAACTTCACTAAACATTGATCTGGCTCCCATCCCCCAGCGCATATCCCGACTATGTTTCCAGTCTGACACCGGTTCAGCCTGGAGTAATAAAAGTGTCAACCACGGATAAACGCCCGGCCACGCGCAGCAAGGAGTTGCGGCTCTTCCTGTTTCTTGTCGTGTGCCTCTTTCCCTTGATATCGGTCATGGTCGTCGGCGGCTACGGCTTTATCATCTGGTTCCTCCAAATGCTCTTCGGCCCGCCCGGACCGCCCAATTGAAAGTTGTATTTCAAGAGCCCGTTGGAGCATGAACATGGATGACACCCTGCATATCGCCAGCCTGGTCGTACTTGCCCGACCGGAACTCTTCGACGCCGTCAAAGCCAACCTGAGCTTGCTCGATGACGTCGAACTGCATCAGCAAAGCCCCGCCGGGAAACTGGTGGTGGTCCTCGAAGCCACCCACGAAAGCCAGATCCTGCAACGCATCGAGCAGATCAACAACATTCCCGGCGTGCTCAACGCCGCGTTGATCTACCACGAACTCCTCGATGGAGAGCGCCCATGAGCATTACCCGCAGAACCTTCGTCAAATCCCAGGCCGCTGCCATCGCCGCGGCCGCCGCCGGCCTGCCCATCGTGACCTCGGCGAGCAACCTGATCACCGAAGCGGACATGGTCAGCCTCAACTGGAACAAGGCACCCTGCCGTTTCTGCGGCACCGGCTGCAGCGTGATGGTGGCGACCCGGGACAACCGCGTGGTCGCCACCCATGGCGACATCAAGGCCGAGGTGAACCGCGGCCTGAACTGCGTGAAGGGTTATTTCCTGTCGAAGATCATGTACGGCACCGACCGCCTGACCCAGCCCCTGCTGCGCATGACCAACGGCCAGTACGACAAGCAGGGCGAGTTCCAGCCGGTGAGCTGGGACCAGGCCTTCGACATCATGGCCGTCAAGTTCAAGGAAGCCCTGAAGAACAAGGGCCCGCAGGCCGTGGGCATGTTCGGTTCGGGGCAGTGGACGGTGTGGGAAGGCTACGCCGCCAACAAGCTGATGAAAGCCGGTTTCCGCAGCAACAACATCGACCCCAACGCCCGCCATTGCATGGCCTCGGCGGTGATGGGCTTCATGCGCACCTTCGGCATGGACGAGCCGATGGGCTGCTATGACGACATCGAAGCCACCGACGCCTTCGTACTGTGGGGCTCGAACATGGCAGAGATGCACCCGATCCTCTGGAGCCGGGTCACCGACCGCCGCCTCAGCCAGCCCAACGTCAAGGTCGCGGTGCTGTCCACCTTCGAGCACCGCAGCTTCGAGCTGGCGGACATCCCCCTGGTGTTCAAGCCGCAGACCGACCTGCTGATCCTCAACTACATCGCCAACCACATCATCGAAAGCGGCGCGGTGAACAAGGACTTCATCGGCAAGTACACCCGCTTCGCCAAAGGCGCCGACGATATCGGCTACGGCCTGCGCCCCACCGATCCACGGGAGAAACAGGCGAAGAACGCCGAGCAGGCCAACACCTGGTCGGACATTTCCTTCGAGCAATTCGCCGCCTTCGTCAAGCCGTACACCCTGGAGCGCACGGCGAAGGAGTCCGGTGTCGCGCCGGAGTACCTGAAGTCCCTGGCCGAGCTGTATGCCGACCCGAAACGCAAGGTGGTGTCGTTCTGGACCATGGGCTTCAACCAGCACACCCGTGGCGTCTGGGCCAACAACCTGATCTACAACATTCACCTGCTCACCGGAAAGATCAGCGAGCCGGGCAACAGCCCCTTCTCCCTCACCGGCCAGCCCTCGGCCTGCGGCACCGCGCGGGAGGTCGGAACCTTCTCCCACCGCCTGCCCGCCGACCTGGTGGTGGCCAACCCGAAACACCGCGCCATTGCCGAGAAAATCTGGAAACTGCCGGCCGGCACCATCCAGGAGAAACCCGGCTTCCACGCCGTGCAGCAGAGCCGCATGCTCAAGGACGGCGTGCTCAACGTGTACTGGACCCAGGTCAGCAACAACATGCACGCCGGGCCGAACATCATGCAGGAGGTGCTGCCCGGCTGGCGCAACCCGGACAACTTCGTGGTCGTCTCGGACGTCTACCCCACCGTCTCGGCCCAGGCCGCCGACCTGATCCTGCCCAGCGCCATGTGGGTGGAAAAGGAAGGTGCCTACGGCAATGCCGAGCGCCGCACGCAGTTCTGGCACCAGCTGGTCCGCGCACCAGGGGATGCCCGCTCGGACCTCTGGCAACTGATGGAATTCTCCAAGCGCTTCACCACCGACGAGGCGTGGCCCGCCGAGCTGCTGGCCAAGGCGCCGGAGTACAAGGGCAAGACCCTGTTCGAAGTGCTGTTCAAGAATGGCCAGGTGGATCAATTCCCGGTCGAGCAGATCGAGGCTGGCTACCTGAACGACGAAGCCACGGCGTTCGGCTTCTACCCGCAGAAGGGCCTGTTCGAGGAATACGCCCAGTTCGGTCGCGGCCACGGCCATGACCTCGCCGACTTCGACCGTTACCACCACGAGCGCGGGCTGCGCTGGCCGGTGGTGGACGGCAAGGAAACCCGCTGGCGCTACCGCGAAGGCCTCGACCCCTACGTCGAAGCCGGCAGCGGCGTGCAGTTCTACGGCTACCCGGACAAGAAGGCGATCATCTTCGCCCTGCCCTACGAGCCGCCGGCCGAGTCGCCGGATGCCGAGTTCCCGTTCTGGCTCAGCACCGGGCGGGTCCTGGAGCATTGGCACACCGGCAGCATGACCCAACGGGTCGAGGAGCTGTACAAGGCGGTGCCCGACGCCCTGGTCTACATGCACCCGGAGGATGCCAAGGCGATGAAGGCCCGGCGTGGCAGCGAGGTCAAGGTGGTCAGCCGGCGCGGCGAGATCCGTGCGCGGATCGAGACCCGCGGACGCAACAAGCCACCCCGGGGCCTGGTGTTCGTGCCGTTCTTCGATGCCAACAAGTTGATCAACAAGGTCACCCTGGACGCCACCGACCCGATCTCCAAGCAGACCGACTACAAGAAATGCGCGGTGCGCATCGAACTTATCAGCGCGGCCTGAGGAGCCTTGTCATGAAACTTCCACTACTGCCCCTGCTGTTGCTGGCCGTGCTCGGCACGGCCATTGCCGCCGATTACCCGCTGGACGCCCCGGCGCCCGATGGCCGTCGCCCCGGCGGCACCATTGCCGAGACCCTGGCCTCCCCACCCATCGCCAACGACGAGAACAAG
>DQAA01000088.1 GCA_003523465.1 Pseudomonas sp. | reverse complement strand
TCTACAACCTGGCCAACCTGCTCGCCACCGGACGAGGCGTGGCGCTGGACCACGGCCTGGCACTGGCCTGTTATCGCCGTGCGGCGCAGATGGGGCATGCCAAGTCGATGAACCTGCTCGGGCGCTACATGGAGGAGGGCCTGCATTGCCAGGCGAACCTGCCGGCGGCGCGGGAGTGGTACCGGCGTTCGGCCGAGGGCGGGGATTTTCGTGGGCAGTTCAGCCATGCGGCGGTATTGGCGGCGCAGGGTGAGCTGGATGAAGCCCTGAAGTGGTTGCAGGTGGCGCTGGAAGGCGGCAATGCGAATTTCCTGCGGGTTGCAGGACCTGCCCTTGAGCAGGCGGTGCAGCCGGAGATCCGGGCGATGGCGGGGGCTTACAAGGAGCGTCTGGCTGAGCTGGTGTAGTCCACCAGATCACTGCGGACCTGTGGGAGCGGGTTCACCCGCGATGAGGCCCTCAAGGGCACCCAACGAAAAAGGGGCTGATCACTCAGCCCCTTTTTTCATTTACAGGTAGTAAGCCTTCAGCGGCGGGAAGCCGTTGAATTCCACGGCGCTGTAGCTGGTGGTGTAGGCACCGGTCGACAGCCAGTACAGACGGTCACCGATCGCCAGGTTCAGCGGCAGGCCGTACTTGTAGTGCTCGTACATGATGTCGGCGCTGTCGCAGGTCGGGCCGGCGATCACGACTTCTTCCATCTCGCCTTTCTTCTCGGTCCAGATCGGGAACTTGATGGACTCGTCCATGGTTTCGATCAGGCCGGAGAACTTGCCCACGTCGGTGTAGACCCAACGCTCGACGGCGGTACGGGATTTGCGCGCAACCAGCACCACTTCGCTGACCAGGATGCCGGCGTTGGCGATCAGCGAGCGGCCCGGCTCCAGGATGATTTCCGGCAGGTCGTCGCCGAAGTCTTCCTTGAGGAAGCGGATGATCTCTTCAGCGTAGGTTTCCAGGCTGTTGGTACGGGTGATGTAGTTGGCCGGGAAGCCGCCACCCATGTTGATCAGCTTGAGCTCGATGCCGTCTTCTTCCTTCAGGCGCTCGAAGATCACTTTCACCTTGGCGATCGCGGCGTCCCACACGGAGATGTCACGCTGCTGCGAACCGACGTGGAAGGAGATGCCGTAAGGCACCAGGCCCAGGTCGCGGGCGAGGATCAGCAGGTCCATGGCCATGTCGGTCTGGCAGCCGAATTTGCGCGACAGGGGCCAGTCGGCGGTGGTGGAGCCTTCGGTGAGGATACGCACGTAGACCTTCGAACCCGGCGCGGCCTTGGCGATGTTGCGCAGGTCGGCTTCGGAGTCGGTGGCATACAGACGCACGCCCTTCTCGTAGAAGTAGCGGATGTCCTTGGATTTCTTGATGGTGTTGCCGTAGCTGATGCGGTCGGCGCTGACGCCGCGGCCCAGTACCTTGTCCAGCTCGTAGATCGAGGCGATGTCGAAGCTCGAACCCTTTTCCTTCAGCAGGTCGATGATCTCGACCGCAGGGTTGGCCTTGACCGCGTAGTAGACCTTGGCGAATTCGAAACCGGCGCGCAGGTCATCGTAGGCCTGGCTGATCATCTTGGTGTCGATGAGTACGAACGGGGTTTCTTGCTTGTCGGCGAAGGCCTTCATTTTCTGGAAGGTATCGCGCGCAAAGTAGTCTTCGACCTGAATCGACATACCTGGGAACTCCATGGGCAAACTGAATGAATAAGTGGCTGCAACTGAACGCCCTCCGTATCCCCACTTTGGTTCGCCTACTTCCCAAGGCATGTCGCCGAAAGCAAAAAGGTCAACCGCGCGCGATACATTGCTGCAGCGGGTGACCTTGCTGTCTCGTCGTCAGTACTTGAGCCGGATGGATCGTTTCCAGCATGGACGTTCGGCGCGAACTTTAGGACCTGAGGGGTTCAAGATCAACAAAAAATGTCGCCTTTTCGTACTCCTGGGCTGCGTGTTGTCGACGTGTTCCTTTCATAACCGACTCAAGTGACAGCCATATGTTCCGCTGGATCGGCGATGCGTAAAAAATTGTGGAATAGCTGGCAAAGTGCTCACTTTTCTCGAACTTTGGCCTTGGGCCTTTCAATTGGCGAGTTTCGCTTCCAGATACTGTTCACTTATTAAAGATGACCGTTTGTCGTGTCTCTCTAATTGGCTGGTTGATAGCCTTGGGTGTTCATATTTATGGCCACCCATTCGAGAGGTGCCTGCCACGAAAAAAATTTGCGTCGCTGACCCTCGCGCACCTTCGATCGGGCCGTTGAAGGAGGGATTTGCCCGTCTTAACGAGAAACATTACTATTCGCGCATTCTCCCACCGCCTGGCGACGACCTTCCTACCGTGTCTCGACATAAAGGCTTCCTCGACCACTACCACGAGCTGATCGGCACCTGGACGCGCAAGTTGCGCAGTCGCCAGCAGGCCGAGGACCTCGCGCACGATGCGTTCGTCCGCGTGCTGGAAAGCGAGCAGGCCGCCGTGGCACAGCCGCGGGCGTACCTGCACCAGACCGCGCGTAATATCGCCGTGGACGGTTATCGTCGCGAAGACCGTCGCCAGTCCCTCGAACAGCATGCCCTGGAGCTGACCGCCCAGGCGGATGGCGACCCGGAGGCATTCATGAATGCCCTGCAACTGGCCGACAGCGTCGAGCGGGCGCTGGCCGAACTGCCGCTGAACTGCCGCAAGGTGTTCATCTGGCAGAAGCTCGAAGGCCTGACCCAGGCGGAGATCGCCGAGCGCATGGGCCTGAGCAGGAACATGGTGGAAAAGTATATGATCCGCACGCTTCGCCATCTGCGCGAGCACCTGGATGTGTCGACGAGATGAGTCAGGCGAATGTATTCATGAATCAGGGCGCAAGTCCCGGGCCTCACGAGGCCGCGCGCGAGCAGGCGGCCGAATGGTTCGCCAGGGTCCAGGACGGGCCGCTGTCGCCGGAGCAGCAGGCACGCTTCGACGCCTGGCTGGGCGAAGATCCTCTGCACCGCGCTGAATACGACCTGCTGGCCTCGTTGTGGCAGTCTGCAGACCTGCTGCCCCGTGCTCGCCTCGAAGCGCTGTGCGTCGAGGACAAGGTCGCCACCTTGCCCCGTCGCCGCTTCCTGCAACAGGCACTGGCCGCCGGGGTGATGGCTGCCGCCGTGGGCCTGGGTTGGTTCGGCTGGCAGCACCACGAACTCAACTACCACGCGCAATTGCAGACCGCTCTCGGCGAGCGCCGTACGGTCGAGCTGCCGGACGGTTCCCATCTCGAGATCAATGGCCGCACNNCGAAGTCCGCTTCAGCGCCGGGCAACGGGATATCCGCCTGGTGCAGGGCGAGGTGATGTTCAGCGTGGCCCACGACAGCGAGCGGCCGTTCGTGGTGGACGCGGGCAACGGCACGGTCACCGTCACCGGTACCCGCTTCGATGTGCGCCGCGACCCCGGTCAGACCCGCGTCGCCGTGGAGCAGGGCTCGGTGAAGGTGCAGGGCCATCGCGAATCCCAGGCCCTGCTCAGCGCCGGGCTCGGCTCCCATATAGATGAAGAGGGCAACGTCGCCGCCGCCTACAAGGTGGACGCCGCCGCGCTCACCGCCTGGCGCAGCGGCAAGCTGGTGTTCAACGATGCCTCCCTGGCCCAGGTCGCCGAAGAGGTCTCGCGCTATCGCGAGCATCCGCTGAAGGTGGCGCCGAAAGCCGCGAAACTGCGCCTGAGCAGCACCTTCCGGGTCGACGACACCGACGCTCTGCTGCGGGCCTTGCCGAGCATCCTGCCGGTGACCGTGGTGGCCCATGCCGACGGCTCCCAGGAAATAATTTCAAAATAGATTCAGGTATTTTTTCAGTTGTTCGTCTTCCTGCCTGACTTGTAACTGCCAAGCATTTTCATTCTCAGGAAGTTTCGAAGACGTGAACAACAACAAGCTTTCCCCACGCTCTGCCGGCCCTTCGCGCTGGCTGCCCCTGGCGCTGGCCCTGGCGGTCAGTGCCGGTATCGGCAACAGCTACGCCGATTCGACCCCCNNACCCCCACCAGCATCCAGATCCAGGCCCAGCCGCTGGCCACCGCGCTGAACCAGTTGGGTCAGCAGACCTCCCTGCAGCTGTTCTTCAGCCCTGAACTGGTGGCTGGCAAGCAGGCGCCGGCGGTGTCCGGCAACCTGGCGCCGGAGCAGGCGCTGCGGGCGCTGCTCCAGGGCAGCGGGCTGACCTACGAGATTTCCCAGGGCAGCGTGGTACTGCATCCGGCCCAGACCGGTGCGCAGGCGGCGAACGGTGTGGTGGAAC
>DQAA01000664.1 GCA_003523465.1 Pseudomonas sp. | reverse complement strand
AGTGCTGGCGCAGGCCTTCGAGCAGGCGCTCGAGGAAGCGTCCGGGATCGGCGTCGCGCTTGCTCAGGCCCAGCCACAGGCTGCGCCATTGTCCGGGCAGCCCCTGGCAGAACTCTACCGCCAGCGAACTTTTGCCGAATCCGGCGGGGGCATTGACCAGCAACAGGCGACCACCGAGCCCGGCCTGCAAACGCTGGCAAAGGCGTGCCCGNNCGCTCCTCCAGCGCAGACAGGGTCTGGCCGGGGAATCCTTGCGTGCTGGACAGATCGTTCATGGCCGGCTCGTTTCTGGAGGAATCTCGGCGACAGGGATTGCCGGAGACTATCGGTTTAACCGACACATTTGAAGGCGATTGGCGCAAGTAGGGAAAAAAAGACTACAACAAGAAGCAACAGAAACAACATTGATGGAGGGCAAAGGATTACCGGGCGGAGGGAAAAATCGCTGGACCTTCGGGGCATCGAGCGTGCCCTGAAAATCAAAACGCCCCGGCAAGCCGGGGCGTTCTGGGGGATCACACGGAGTAGCTCAAGCGTTAACGCACACCCGACTGACGCAGGGCGGCCGGCTGGAAATCAGCCTTGGAAGCGGTGAAGCCGAAGTCGTAGGATTTTTTCTCCTCGTTCTTCATGCCCAGTGCCAGGTAGCGGCCCGATTGCAGGTCGTAGATGGCTTCCAGGGTGTACCACGGCACCTGGACGTTGTAGTAGTCCTGGGCGTGGGCCTCGGATACGCGCCACAGCTGGTTGCGGCCGTCGTACTGGTCGATCACCGCAGCTTGCCAGGTGTCCTCGTCGATGTAGAAGTCACGCTTGGCGTAGATGTGGCGCTGGCCCGATTTCAGGGTAGCGACCACGTGCCAGACACGGCGCAGCTCGTAGCGGGTCAGGTCCTGGTTGATGTGGCCGGCCTTGATGATGTCGGCGTACTTGATGGTCGGCGAGTCGAGCTTGTAGGCGTTGGAGGCGATGTACATCTCCTTCTTGCCTTCCAGCTTCCAGTCGTAGCGATCCGGCGCGCCGTTGTACATGTCGAGGTTGTCGGAAGTCCGCAGACCGTCGGCGGCGGTACCCGGACCGTCGTAGGACACCTGCGGCGCCTGGCGTACACGACGCTGGCCGGCGTTGTAGATCCACGCCTTGCGCGGTTCCTTGACCTGGTCGAGGGTCTCGTGGACCAGCAGTACGGCACCGGCCAGACGCGCCGGGGCGGTCACTTCCTGCTTGAAGTAGAACAGCACGTTGCCCGGGTTGGCCGCATCGAAGTCCTTCATCCGGTCACGGAAGACGAACTGGTCCTGGAAGTAGACCAGGCTGTAGCTGCCGTTCTGCTGCGGCGTGGCCTGGGTCACCAGGCGGGTCACGCTGCCGCCGCGGTAGCGGGTGATGTGGTTCCAGATCACCTCGACGCCGTTTTTCGGAATCGGGAACGGCACCGCAACCTGGAAGTTGTTCAGGCCGTTGCCGCCTTCGACCAGGGTGGTCTCGGTGGCGTTTTTCTTGATGGCGGCGAACACCTCGTCCGGCACGGTGGCGCCACGGTGGGTCTTGTACACCGGGAGCTTGTAGGTGTCCGGGTAGCGCTTGAGCATGGCGATCTGGCCAGGGGACAGCTTGTCCTTGTACTGCTCGGCGTTCTGCGCGGTGATGGTGAACAGCGGTTTCTCGCTGCCGTACGGGTCGGACAGGAAGCCCTTGGCGTCGACCGTCCCGGCGCTCTTGGACAGCGGCTCCCACGGGCCGATGGAGCCATCGGCGTTGCCGGCCTTCTCCGCGCCCATCGGCGTCAGGGTGGAGCCCAGCTTGGCGGCTTCGTCGGCGGAAACCGCGGCCATCACGCTGGTCGCCAGCAGGGACAAGCCCAGTACGCCGGCTTTCAGCAAAGTCTTGGTGCTTTTCATGGTCATGTGCTTCTTCCTGAAGAATGCGCTTAGAAGTTCACGCCGAAGCTGAGGGCGACGAAGTCGCGGTCATCCACGGTGGTGTACTTGCCGTCGAAGAAGTTGGTGTACGACAGGCTTGCGGTGTAGGTGTTCTGGTATTCGGCATCCAGACCGAGGCTGACGGCCTTGCGACCTTCCTCGAAGTTGCCGCCAGGGCCTGGCGAGTAACCGTCGACGTCGTGGGACCAGGCGATGCTCGGCTTGAGGTTTACACCGGCGAACACGTCCGGGTAGTCCCAGATGGCACGGGCGCGGTAGCCCCAGGAGTCGGCGGTGGTGAAGCCGTCGTTCTCGCAGTAGCGGCTCAGGTTGTTCTGCGGCGAGCCGGCCAGGGTACTGGCGTTGAGCGTGCGGCAGGTATTGGCTGGCAGCGGGCCTGGGCCGTAGACCGGGTCGCGGCCGTAACGGGCCTCGGAGTTGCTTTCCAGGCCGCCGACGTGGGTCCAGCCCACTTCGCCCACCAGGGTCAGACGGCTGGCGCCCATGACCTGATCGAAGAAGTGCGTGAAGGTGGTCTGCAGCTGGGTGATTTCCTTGCGGCGGTAGCCTGGCTGGTCCGTGTTCGGACGGCCCTGCAGCACGGAGGCGTTGGGGTTCAGCGGGGTCAGGCCGGAGTAGAGGATATCGGTGGTGTTGAGCTGCACCGGGGCGTTCGGCCGGTAGCTGATCTCGCCGCTCCACGCGGTGCCGGTAGGCAGGGTGGTGGAGAAGCTCAGGCCGTACAGGCGGATGTCTTCCGGGTACTCGACGTAGTAGCTGGAGTTGCCCGCAACCACCAGGGGCATCAGGCTCGGCGCGGCAGCAGTGGCCTGGGCCAGGCTCAGGCCGTTGGCCATCAGCCGGCCGACGACGTTGGCCGGGCTGTAGGCGCTGGCCGGGCCGCCCTTGCCGCTGAAGATC
>DQAA01000195.1:2908-3134 GCA_003523465.1 Pseudomonas sp. | reverse complement strand
CATCGACGCCGGCGACCTCGCCCCCGGCAGCCACCTGAAGGAAGTCGAGCTGGCCGAGCGCCTTGGCGTGTCGCGCTCGCCGGTACGGGGTGCGCTGGCCTACCTGGCCGAACAGAAGCTGATCGAACCGCTGCCGCAGCAGGGTTTTCGCGTGCCGCTGGAACCGCGGGCCGGGCAGGCCCCGGTCAGCGAACTGCACAACGAAGAGGACGCGCTGTACGCGCGG
>DQAA01000195.1:385-2834 GCA_003523465.1 Pseudomonas sp. | reverse complement strand
GTCCGACGAGGGCGTTATGCAGCGCAAGCACGGTCATGGCTGGCAGTTCGCGCCGACCCTGAGCGACCGCCAGACCCGCTTCGAGAGCTACCGCTTCCGGATGCTGCTGGAGCCGGCGGGGTTGCTGGAGCCGACCTTCCGGCTCAACCCGGAACAGATGCAGCGCTGCCGCCGGCAGCAGCTGGACCTGCTCGAAGGGGTGGCCGACAGCAAGCGTTTCTTCGAGAGCAACGCGCAGTTCCATGAACTGCTCGCGGCGGCCTCGGGCAATGCCTACATCCTCCAGGCGGTGCAGCAGCAGAACCGCCTGCGTCGGCTCACCGAGTTCCATTCGGTGAACAACGTCGAGCGGGTCAAGGCCTCGTGCCGCGAGCACCTGGCGATCCTCGATGCCCTGGAACAGGGCGACAACGAATGGGCCTCGACCTTGTTGCATCGCCACCTGGAAGTGGCGAGCAAGATGGGGGTGGCGCGGGGCAAGGGCTGAGCACCGGTGTTGCCCCGATCGCCGGCAACGCCGGCTCCCACGGGAATCGTGAGCGCCACACTGGCCAGGAACACGCGCCACCCCGGCCATCACCAGATCGCCACGGTGTAACCGAGGATCACCCGGTTTTCGTTCATGTCACGCAGGTAGTTGGCCTTGGTCAGGGCATTGCGCCAGCGCAACGACAAGCCTTTCAGCGGCCCGCCCTGGAACACGTAGCCGAGGTCGATATCCCTCTCCCATTCCCGCGCCTCGCCATCGAAGCCCTTGACCACGGCCTGGTCGCCCTTGGCCCAGCGGGTCGAGAAGCTCAGGCCGGGAATGCCGAGGGCGGCGAAGTCGTAGTCGTAGCGCGCATGCCAGGTGCGCTCCCTGGTCTGGGAGAAGTTGCTCAGCTGGTACTCGGAGAACAGGAAAGTGTTGGTGCCATCCACATAAGTGAAGGGGGTATCGCCGAACTGTTCCTGGTAACCACCGCCGAAGGTGTGGCCCTTGTAGCTCCAGGCCAGGCGGCTACTTAGCGCGCGGTTGTCGACCTTGCCGGCCAGGCCGGCGCCAGCCTTGTCGGCATCGAAATAGCGCAGATCGCTTTTCAGCGTGCCGCCGCCCAGGGCGAAGCTGTGCTTCAGGCCGAGGTAGTGCTGCTGGTAGATGTCCTCCAGTTGGGCGAAGTGGTAGCTCAGCAGCAGGTTCGGGGTCAGCTTGTAGTCACCCCCGACGAAGCGGAAACGGTCACTTTTCGCCGAACTGCGGTAGGCACCGCTCTGGCTGGTCAGGCCCATGTCCTCGTAGTCGGTGGACTCACGCTGGCGCACCCGGTCGATCTGCCCGCCGATCAGGGCCAGGCCGGGGATATCGCCGGACTTGAGCTGGGTGCCGCGGAAGGTCTGCGGGAAGATCCGGCTGGTGTTCGGCTGCAGGGTCGGCAGGTCCGGCAGCAGATGCCCGCTGCGCAGCTCGCTCTGGGCGAAGCGCACCTTGCCGGTCACGCCGAGCTTGGAGTACTCGTCCTGGGCACGCTTGACGTAGCTCGGCTTGCCCGGCTCGGCTTCGTTGTCCCGGGCCAGCAGGCCGGAGCCGGAGCGCTCCGGGCTGGAGTCGAGCTTGAGGCCGAGCATGGCCAGGGCGTCGAGGCCGAAGCCGACGGNNCGACGGTGCCTTCGGTAAAGCCCGATTGCAGGTTGAGGGTGAAGCCCTGGGCCCACTCCTCGCGCTTGGATTGGCCGGCATCTTCCCGGTAATCACGGTTGAAGTAGTAGTTCTTCAGTTCCAGCGAGGCCTTGCTGTCCTTGATGAAGTCGGCATGGGCCTGCACGGAAAGCAGGCCGGCACCGGCGAGCAACAGGTTGAGGTTCGGGTGTTTCATGGTTTCTGGCTCCTGGCAGTCGTTGTAGGAAGGCTGTTGTTGTTGTTTTTCGGACATGACTTCCCCCTCCACGCCGCTGGGAAGGCGGCGCGCCGGGGTTGGATCAGGGGTTCAGGTCAGCTGGCGCGGCGTATTCGGTAACTGCCGTCGTCGAGCTTTTCCAGGGGGCTGGCTGCCGCCAGCAACTGCCGGGTATACGGATGGCGCGGGGCATCGAAGACCTGCTCCCGCGTACCCACCTCCACCACCTCGCCCTGGTGCATCACCGCCACCCGGTGGGCGATGCGTTCCACCGCCGAGAGGTCGTGGGAGATGAACAGGCAGGCGAAGCCGTAGCGCGCCTGGAGCCGCTCGAAGAGCTCGAGGATCTGCTTCTGGATGGTCATGTCCAGGGCCGAGATCGGCTCGTCGGCAATCACCAGTTGCGGATGCCGCACCAGCGCCCGACCGATCGCCACGCGCTGGCGCTGACCACCGGAGAGCTGGTGCGGGAAACGCTCGGCGAAGGCCTCCGGCAAGCCGATATCGACCATGGTCTGCGCCACCCGCTCGCGCCGCGCACTGGCGCTCAGGCCCGGCTCATGGCGTAGCGGCTC
>DQAA01000195.1:0-306 GCA_003523465.1 Pseudomonas sp. | reverse complement strand
GGATCGCTCCGGCGCAAGGCTTGACCAGGCCGACCAGGGAGCGGCCGAGGGTGGTCTTGCCTGACCCGCTGCCGCCCACCAGGGCCAGGGTTTCCCCCGGCGCGATGCTCAGGCTGGCGGAATGCACCACCCGCTTGAACGCACGCTTGCCCCAGAAATTGCTCGGGCCCGGATGCTCGATGCAGACCTGGTCGACCTCCACCAGCGGTCCCTCGCTGGCCGGCAGCGCAGGCAGCTCACCCCGGCGCGGCAGCGCTTCGAGCAACTGGCGGGGGTACTCGGCCTTCGGCGCCAGGAGGATATCGC
>DQAA01000321.1 GCA_003523465.1 Pseudomonas sp. | reverse complement strand
ACCGCCGCCTCCCAGGAGCAAAGCAGCGCCGCCGGGCAGATCAATATCGCCATGGGCCAGATGAACCAGATCACCCAGCAGAACGCCTCGGCATCCGAGGAATTGGCGGCCACCGCCGAGGAAATGAACGCCCAGGCCAGCCAGCTTCAGGAACTGATCGGCTATTTCCGCTTCGAACAAGGCAGCGTTGCCGTGCGCAGCCCGCGCGGCGACAGCCTGCCGGCCCCGGTTCGTCCAGGGCCCAAGGCGCTGATCGATGAAGGCCAGTTCGTCAGCTTCACTTGAGCGAGGTGCCCATGAGCCAGCCGCAACGAATCGAGGCGCAAGTCGACGCCATCCAGCACCTGAGCTTTCGCGTGCGCGAGGCGGGTTATGCGCTGCCCATCGCCCTGGTGCGCGAGATCATCGAGTACGCCGAGGTCACCCGCGTGCCGATGATGCCGGCCTATATCCACGGCGTGATCAACCTGCGCGGCAACGTGGTGCCGGTGCTCGACCTGGCCGCGCGCTTCGGCATGAGCCTGACCGAGCCGGGCAAGCGCACCTGCATCGTGATCATCGAGCTGGCGCTGGCCGACGGCCTGCAACGCATCGGCCTGGTGGTCGACGAAGTGGACNNAGGTGCTGGAAATCGACCCGCGCCAGATCATGCCGGCGCCGGCCTTCGGCACGGCGATCCGCTCCGACTTCATCGCCGGCATGGCCCAGCAGGCCCAGGAATTCCTGATCATTCTCAACATGCTGCAAGTGCTGTCGCTGGACGATATCCGTCACCTCAGCCAGGCCTCGAAGGTCCACTGACATGTCCGCCATGCCCAAGTTGCCGGTACTCGGCGAGCAGAATTTCCGCCAGTTGCAGCAACTGATGCAGGATGCCTCCGGCATCCACCTCTCGAACAACAAGCGCTCGCTGGTGGCCGGGCGCCTGCTCAAGCGCCTGCGCCATCTTGATCTCGACAGCTACGACGAGTACCTCAACTGCCTGGCGTACCCGCAGTACGCCCGCGAGCGGCGCCTGGTGGTGGACCTGCTGACCACCAACGAAACCTACTTCTTCCGCGAGTACGCCCATTTCGAATTTCTCGGCCAGTGGCTGAGCAAGCGCGGCGGGCCGCTGCGGCTGTGGAGCGCGGCGTGTTCGTCGGGGGAAGAACCCTACAGCCTGGCGATGACCGCCGCCGAGCACGCCCGTGGCAACGAGTGGTCGATCCTGGCCAGCGACCTCAGCCAGAGCATGCTGGAGATCGCCGAGCAGGGGATCTACGACATGGCCCAGGCGCGCTACTTCCCCGAGGGCTGGCTGCACCGTCATTGCCTGTGCGGGATCGACGACATGCACGGGCGCCTGCGCGTGCAGGGCTGGCTGCGCAACAAGGTGCAACTGCGCGAGATCAACGTGATCCAGCCGATGCCGGAGAGCCTCGGGCAGTTCGACGTAATTTTCCTGCGCAACCTGCTGATCTACTTCGACACCCCGCAGAAGCAGCGCATCGTGCGCAGCCTGGTCGAGCGCTTGCGTCCCGGGGGCCTGCTGTTCATCGGTCACGCCGAAAGCATCCACGGTTTCAACCTGCCGCTACGGCCGGTACGGCCTTCGGTGTTCGAACGCCTATGATCGAGCGCAATACTCCGATCCGCGTGTTCATCGTCGACGACTCGGCCCTGGTGCGTCAGGTGCTCGGGCAGTTCCTGGGCAGTCATCCGGGGATCGTGGTGGTCGGCATGGCCGCCGATCCGCTGTACGCCATCGACAAGATGCGCCGCGACTGGCCCGACGTGCTGGTGCTCGACGTGGAAATGCCGCGCATGGATGGCCTGACGTTCCTGCGCCAGATCATGGCCGAGCGGCCGACGCCGACCATCATCTGCTCGACCCTCACCGAGGCCGGCAACGACCTCAACGTGGAGGCCCTGGCCGCCGGCGCGGTGGGCGTGTTCACCAAGGCCAAGCTGGGCNNCGGCAACCTGGTGCGCTGTATCGAGGAGGCGGCGAAAACCCGGCCAGTGGCCCGCCACGCCTTGCCCCCGGCGGAAAAAAAAGACCTGCCGGTTGTCCCGGCGTTGCTCAAAACCACCGATCGAATCGTTACACTTGGCTGCTCGACCGGCGGTACCCAGGCACTGGAGTTCGTGTTGCGGCAATTGCCGCGCGATTGTCCCGGCCTGGTCATCGTTCAACACATGCCGGAGAAGTTCACCGCCGACTTCGCGCGCCGTCTCAACGGCCTGTGCCAGATCGAAGTACGCGAGGCCAGGCATCTGGATCGCGTGCACACCGGGCTCGCCTTGCTGGCGCCCGGTGGTCTGCACATGCAGCTCAAGCGCAGTGGTGCGCACTACCTGGTCGAAGTGCTCGACGGCCCTGCCGTCAACCGGCACAAGCCCTCGGTCGATGTCCTGTTCCGTTCCGCCGCCCGCCATGCCGGCAGCAATGCCCTGGGCATCATCATGACCGGCATGGGTGACGACGGAGCCCGTGGTCTGCTGGCCATGCGCGAACAGGGTGCGAGCACCGTGGCCCAGGACGAGGCCAGTTGCGTGGTGTTCGGCATGCCCAAGGAAGCCATTCGTCTTGGCGCGGCGCAATCCACCGAGCCGCTCGATCGCATGCCGGCCCTGATCAACCAGTTCGGCACCAACGCCCGCAATGGCTGAGCACTTCCGTTTCACCTTCCACTGCCGCCCTGCGCGCGAAACAGGCTCGAACCTATGCTTTGCCGTTTACTGATAGCCGACGACTCGCCCCTGTTCCGCGCAGGCTTGCGAGCGTTGCTCGAACAAAAACAAGACTATTCCGTGGTCGGCGAGGCGGGCGATACGGTGACCACCGTGGAGCTGGCCGAGACCCTCAAGCCCGACATCATCGTGCTGGATATCGCCCTGGGGACCCTGTCCGGTGAAGAGCTGTTGCGCGAGCTGTACCTGCGGGTGCCGGCCTGCACGGTGCTGATGCTGTCGTCACGCTCGGAGCTGGAATTCGTCATGCACTGCCTGCAGCAGGGGGCCCATGGCTTCCTGCTCAAGAGTGCGACGGTGCAGGAGCTGGAACTGGCCTTGCAGTCGCTGCGCGGCGGCGGGCAGTACCTGTCGTCGGCGGTGTTGCCGCTGGTGATCGGCCAGGCGGTGAAGCAGAACCGTCGTCGCCCGCAGGCCAGCGCGGCGATGCAACTGACGGCGCGGCAGATGGAAATCCTGCGGCTGATCGCCCGGGGTGAATCGACCCGCTCCATCGCCGACGGCCTGGGCCTGAGCGTGAAGACCGTCGAGGCGCACCGCTCGCAGATCATGCACCGCCTGCAGATTCACGACGTGCCGGGGCTGGTGCTGTTTGCGGTGCGCGAAGGGATCATCCGCCTCAACGACTGAGCAAGGCCTGCAGGGCTGCTTGCAGCGTTGCCGGCAATACCGCGGGCTGGCCCGACTGGCGCTCGACGAATACCTGCACCACCCGGCCCACCGCGCAGGGCTGCTCATGACCGACCTGGAACAGCGCCAGCGCGTATTCCACCGAACTGCCGGCCAGGCGTTCGACCCGCAGGCCGATCTGCAACAGATCGGGAAAGGCCGCCGCCGCGTAGAAATCGCAGGCGGAACTGACCACGAAACCCACCACCTCGCCGTCCTGGGGATCCACCCCGGCCTGCTCGATCAGGTACGCCTGGATGGCGCTATCGAAAAAACCGTAGACCGTGGCACTGCCGATATGGCCGTTGAGGTCGTTGTCCTGCCAGCGGCTGGAGAGCGGGTGCAGATGGGGGAATTCGGCGCGCAGGGCGGTGGCGGACATGGAGGCGGGATCCTTGGGAGGGTTGGACTGCCGAGCATAGCGACTGGAGCGAGCCCTGTGCCATTGGTCGGCACCTGATAAAAATGCCAGTTGTCCCGAACGGTGAGCGGGTTTCCAATGATCTGGCCGGAATTTCCGGACCTTTCAAGGGTGAGCCATGAAAAGCATCGTTCTTGTTGTCGACGACTCTCTCATGAGGCGTCATTTCATCGTCAACCATTTACGAACGTTTGGTTTTGATTTTGTTGAGGCCAAAAACGCCGACGAGGCAATGGACCATTTAGCGGCAGGTAACATCGCTCTGATTATTGCGGATTCTTATCATGCCGATCTTGCTTCGCTCGAGATGATGGAAAGGATCCGAATAGTTCCCGAATACCAGGCGACACCCGTTCTGCTAATTGTTCATCCGACACATAAGGAGAATTTGAGCAGCATCATGAAAGCCGGTTACAAGGACCATTTGAAGATTCCGTTCGAAAGCCATGACCTGGCCAAGAAAGTTGAAAGGCTGATAGGGCTGGGTGGATAAGCAGTAACGGTGGGCTGTACGAAAGGAATCCTGATATGAGCACGGTTCTACTGTTCAGCGACAGCCAGGCCACCACCACATTCACCATGACCTGCCTGCTCGACAGCCGCTTCCAGGCCACCCATGCCTTCGATCTCGAGGATGCCTTGAAGCTGCTGGCGTTGAGGCCGTTCGATCTGGTCGTCGCCGACCTGCACCTGCACCCTGACTATGCGGAGCTGATTGCCAGCCTGCGTCCGGTACCGAGCTTGCTGCTGGTTGATCGTGCTCACGAACAGGCAGCCCAGGCCAGTGGCGCCAACCAGGTGCTGTCCAGGCCGTTCCTGCCGTGCGAGTTGCTGGCGGCGATTCATCGGCAAGTGGGTTGACTGGCGGTACTTTGCAAGATTAAGAACTGGAGACTTTGTATATGAGCAAGGTTTTGCTGTTCAGCGAGAGTGCGGCGACCCGTGATTACGTTGCCGGAAGTCTGGTTCATGGCGGGTTACAAGTGATTACCGCCAGTGACGGCGCGGGATTCTTGAAGTATCTGGCCGCGGCGAAGTTCGATCTTGCCGTGATCGACCTGCACGCCTATTCGATCAACAGCCTGGAATTGGTCAATTCCCTCAAGAGACGTGTCCCTCCCATCCCGAGCATATTGCTGGCTAACAGTGGGAGTGAGCAGGCCGCTTTGAAGTGCTCTGCCGACCAGGTGCTTTTCAAGCCTGTAGATCCACACGATATGGTGGCGGCGGCAAACAAGGTGCTGGGCTGAGGGCGACCGGGACAGCGGTCATAAAAAAGCCCCGGCTCTCGCGAGCCAGGGCTTTTTCACAGCGCTGTCAGCTTACAGCTGAGGACCAGCGGCCTTGATCGCGTCGGAAACTTCGAACTTCTTGAAGTTTTCGATGAACAGCGAGGCCAGGCCTTTCGCTGCTTCGTCGTAGGCAGCCTGGTCAGCCCAGGTGGTGCGCGGGTTCAGCAGTTCGGTATCGACGCCCGGAACGGCCTTCGGCACGTCCAGGTTGATGATGCCCAGGTGCTCGGTCTCGGCACCGATCAGCGCGCCGCTCTGGATCGCTGCGATCACCGCACGGGTGGTCGGGATGCTGAAGCGCTTGCCGACGCCGTAGCCGCCACCGGTCCAGCCGGTGTTGACCAGGTAGACCTTGGAGCCGAAGCCCTTGATGCGCTTGATCAGCAGTTCGGCGTATTCGCCAGCCGGACGCGGGAAGAACGGTGCGCCGAAGCAGGTGGAGAAGGTCGACTTGATGCCGCCGCCCGAACCCATTTCGGTGGAACCGACCAGCGCGGTGTAGCCGGACAGGAAGTGATAGGCCGCCTGCTCGTTGTTCAGGATCGACACTGGCGGCAGTACGCCGGTCAGGTCGCAGGTCAGGAAGATGACTGCGTTAGGCTCGCCGCCCAGGTTCTTCTCGGAGCGCTTCTCGACGTGCTCCAGCGGGTACGCGGCGCGGCTGTTCTGGGTCAGGCTGCCATCGGCGTAGTCGGCATGCTTGGCGTCGTCCAGGACAACGTTTTCCAGGACTGCGCCGTGCTTGATGGCTTTCCAGATGACCGGCTCGTTCTTCTCGGACAGGTCGATGCACTTGGCGTAGCAGCCGCCTTCGATGTTGAAGACAACGCCTTCGCCCCAACCGTGCTCGTCGTCACCGATCAGGTAACGGCTTTCGTCGGCCGACAGGGTGGTCTTGCCGGTACCGGACAGACCGAAGAACAGGGTCACGTCGCCTTCTTCGCCGATGTTGGCGGCGCAGTGCATCGGCAGCACGTCGGCGGCCGGCAGCAGGAAGTTCTGCACCGAGAACATGGCTTTCTTCATTTCGCCGGCGTAGCGCATGCCAGCGATCAGGACTTTCTTCTGGGCGAAGTTGAGGATCACGCAACCGTCGGAGTTGGTGCCGTCACGCTCTGGCACGCACTCGAAGTTGGCAACGTTGAGCACTTGCCACTCTTGACGACCGGCCGGGTTGTACTGGGCCGGGTTGATGAACAGGCAACGGCCGAACAGGTTCTGCCAGGCGGTCTGGGTGGTCATCTTGACGGCCAGGTAGTGCTCTTCGGCAGCACCTACGTGGACGTGGGAAACGAAGTGTTCCTGAGCGTTGTTGAACGCCTCGACACGGGCCCACAGGGCGTCGAACTTGTCGGCGGGGAACTTGCGGTTGATCGGGCCCCAGGCGATGGCGTCCTGGGTGCTCGGCTCTTCGACGATGAAACGGTCAACCGGCGAACGACCGGTGCGGTGACCGGTTTTCACGACCAGCGCGCCAGTATCGGCCAGCTCGCCTTCGCCGCGGTTCAGTGCTTCTTTTACCAGCTCGTCGACGCTCAGATCGGTGAACACGGCGTTGTTGGCTTGCGTCATGAGATTCCCCATCCGGCCCGGTGGCCGAGTGCTCCAAACGATTTGTAGTAGATCTTTACAACTTACTACAGCGAAAAAAGTGGCCGGATTATGCCAGAAACGCCCAAAAAAAGTAGGGCCCTCCTGTCAGAACTGCGTCTTAAGCGCATTCGACAGGAGAAATCCCTGAGCAGAAACGTTTCAGTGACGAGTATCTGACGGTGCGTCCACACCACCGCCAGCGAAGAGCTGCTCTACATCCGTCGCATCGAAGCGATAGCGCTCGTTGCAGAACTGGCAATCGATCTCGATTTCGCCGCCATGTTCGCTCACCAGGTCACGTGCATCGTCGAGGCCGAGGCTGACCAGGGCGTTGCCGGAACGATCCCGGGAGCAGCTGCAACGGAACTGCAGCGGCTGGATGTCGAACAGGCGCACGGCGTCTTCGTGATAGAGGCGGTGCAGCAGGGTTTCGCTGTCCAGTTCGAGTTGTTCGTCGCGAGTGAGGGTGTTGGCGATGGCCTGCACGTGGCCCCAGCTGTCGGCACGCTCGTCGGCGTCCGGCTGGCGGTCCACCGGCAGTTGCTGCAGGAGCATGCCGCGGGCGCGAGCGCCGTCGGCGCTGAACCAGAAGCGGGTGCCCAGTTGCTCGGACATGACGAAGTAGTTGGTGAAGGACTGCGCCAGGTCTTNNCGCTGGCCCTTACGCGGATCGATGGTCAACGCCAGCATGCCGTTGGGCATCAGCTCGCGCAGGCCGGCGTCGGCGCTGATCGCCTCGCCGTCATAGCGGGCGATGCCACGGATCTCGCGCTCGCTGGAGCACTCGACCATCAGCAGCGGTACCGGGCCTTCGGAGCGCGCCTGGAGAATCAGCAGGCCATCGAACTTGAGGGTGCCGACCAGCAGCGCGGCGGCGGCCATCAGCTCGCCGAGCAATTGCGCGACGGGCTGCGGGTAGGGGTGCTTTTCGAGCACGCGGGCGTAGCTCTTTTCAAGGCAGACGAGTTCGCCGCGCACATCGCGCTCGTCGAAGATGAAGCGTTGGGTGAAGTCTGTATCCGGCAAGTCGCTCATGGGAATCTGCTGTTAGAGAATGTGACAAAATGATTACAAGGGGCTGAAGCCCCTGTGGCAGAGCGCCCTGAAGGCGCTCGCGTGGTTATTTTGGAGAGGTATCTTATGGACAATCGACCACTGTTCCAAGCGAGGTGGTCCTGGGGCCCATTGGCAGCCTGTACCTTGCTGCCCGTTGCTCTACTGTGTTTCTGGTTATGGCCTTTTGGCCAGATCCTCTGCCTGACTTTCGACGAGTGGCTGTTCCACAGCCTCAATGCACCGCTGGCCGACAATGCCGTGTGGCGTTACATCTGGACCCTTGGCAGCCTGCGCCCTTTCGATATCGTCGTCGGCCTGATCCTGCTGGCCGTGCTGGTTCGCGGCGATTGGGTGTTCAAGGCGCACCAGGTGCGCGAAGCCTTCTTCGGCTTTTTCGTCACGCTGCTCCTCTTAGTGGTGATTCGCGCGCTGTTTTCCAAGTGGGTGGATGCCGCCGGCTGGCAGCATCACAGTCCGTCGATGGTATTCACCGATGCCATTCGCCTCAGTGATTTCTATCCGCACCTGGAATCCACCTGGGAGCTCAAGGACCGTTCCAGCAAGAGCTTCCCCGGCGATCACGCCTCGGTCCTGCTGGTCTGGGCGCTGTTCATGAGCCTGTTCACCCGCGGCTTCTGGCAGAACCTGGTGGTCTGGGGCCTGGCCTGCGTGTTCATGCTGCCGCGCCTGGTGGCGGGGGCCCATTGGGGCCAGGACGACTATATCGGCGGGCTGCTGATGGCCGTGCTGGCCCTGGGCTGGAGCTGCTACAC
>DQAA01000294.1:4456-4836 GCA_003523465.1 Pseudomonas sp. | reverse complement strand
GGTGCTGTTCACGGTTTGCCCGGGGTCCATTCAGTGACGTAGGCGCTCTTCTGGCGCCGGTCGTAGAGGCACAGCTCGGTGCCCTTGAGGTTGTTCATGTGCTTTTGCGGGTAGCGGCCTTGCAGGAGCAGGGCGGAATAGCCGCTGCGGTCGTCGAACTCGGCGCTCTTGCCCAGGGCGCGGACGTCCTTGAGCTGGCTGGCCGCGGTGCAGGCGCGCAACAGTTGTTTGTCGTGATCGGCCCATGCCTGGTCGCTGGAGGCGTGGGCGAGGGGGGCGAGCAGAAGCAGGGTGAGGATGGACGCTTTCATGGGGGAAGTGGCTCCTCTGGGGCTGAGTGCCGGAGTATGCCTGATCTTTGTGGTGTTCTTGCGGGCCTC
>DQAA01000294.1:0-4429 GCA_003523465.1 Pseudomonas sp. | reverse complement strand
TGCCGGCGATGAGGCCATCAGCAGCAACCAATTATCTTTCGGTAAAGGCCACGGTCCGCGCCGCTACGATCAGGCAATCGGTCAACTCCGGCGAAGAAAACTTGGTCAGCACCGCATTCGCCCCCGCTGCCTTGGCCTTTTCGCTGTTCATCGCGCTGTCCAGCGAGGTGTGCAGCAGCACGTAGAGGTGCTGGAAGTCGGGGGTTTCGCGCAGGGTGCGGGTGAAGGAGTAGCCGTCCATTTCCGACATCTCGATGTCCGACACCACCACGTCGATTTCCTGGTCCGTGCCCTGCAGGTCCAGCAATACCCCGATGGCGTCCTTGGCACTGCGCGCGGTGTGGCATTCCAGGCCGAGGCTGCGCAGGGTGTAGATCGACTGCTGCAAGGCAACCTGGCTGTCATCCACCACCAGTATGTTGGTGGCCTTGAGGATGGTCGCGTCCTCTTCGCTGAGCTTGCTGGGCGCATCGTGGTGATGGATCGGGGCGATGGTGTGGATGACCTTTTCGATATCCAGCACCTGCACCAGGGTGTCGTCGATCCGGGTCACGCCGGTGATGAAGGACTTTTCCCCCGAACCAAAGGGCGGCGGGCGGATGTCGGTGCTCTTGCAGTGGACGATCCGCGCCACGGCCTGGACATGCAGGCCCTGCTTGGTACGGCTGATATCGGTAACGATCAGGCAGCCGCCGTTGGGATCGGCCAGCGGCCGTTCACCGATGGCGCGGGACAGGTCGATCACCGGCAGGGTCTGGCCGCGCAGGTTGACCACGCCGCAGACATAGCTGTGGCGTTGCGGCATCAGGGTCAATTTGGGCAGTTGCAGGACTTCCTGCACCTTGAAGACGTTGATCGCGAACAGTTGCCGGCCCGCGAGGCGGAACATGAGGATTTCCAGGCGGTTCTCGCCTACCAGCTGTGTCCTTTGGTCTACCGTGTCGAGAATGCCAGCCATTGAATCCCCCAGGCTTGTTGCAAAAGGTAAAAATCATTGGCCTTATATCGGCCGCTTGCGACCCAGCTTGACCCCTCGAAGAAAAAGCTTCCGAAGGCATTGATGTCACTTTAACATCATGCTTTACTTTGCTCACAGCCTTTCCTGTCGTGCCCCGCAACGGGGTGAAACCCGAAAAACCTCATCAGGGAAACCCTTATCAACAATCGGGTTGGACCTGATATTCGTGATATCCGTTAGCCATTAATGTGACGCCATTCTCAATGCATGAATGGAGTCAGGCCTGTGTTCGCTATCAAACTGCTGTGGCCAGCCTCCCTTCCTGACCGTTCGTCCGTCTGCCTTGGCGCTTTGCGTGGGTCATCGGTGGGAGCGCACTGATGCTGAACGACACACCGGACACAAGCACCCTGCAGGACTTTCTCGACGATGCTCATCAGTTGCTGAGCCGCGGCCAGGAGTGCCTGCAACATTTTCGCCTGATCGGCGAGGATGCCGATGCCAGCCATTGCCTGATCCATACCCTCGCTTCCCTTAGGGAAAAGGCTCGGATCCGGGAACAGGGGCAGATCGCCGATTTCTGCGAGCAACTTTGCGCCGTCCTCGACCCCGCTGCGCACCGCAATCAGCTGCATGGTCCAGCCTTGGGCATTCTCGAAGCCTGCCTGTGCCTGCTGGCCTGGCAAGTCGAACTGATCGACCCCTTCAGCGGCACGCTGAACCTGGATGCCGACGAACAGCGGGAACTGCTCCAGAGCCTGGAGACCACCCTGCGCGCCACCACGCGGCCTTGCGACCAGATCGTCTGAAATGCTGAAGGTGCCGTGCCAACCCCTCTAACACGGCACCCTCCACCGGCGATCTTCTACAACCAAAGTCCAACTAAGCCGTGCCGCAGAACATATCTGGCACACATATCGCACTGCGTTTGCCCAACACTAAGCGATAACTAAGCAGCTTCTTTCCATACAACTCCATCAATACGGAAACAGCAGATGTACAGCTTGCAGAAAAGTTCGAAGTCGCCAACGGTAATGGCAAAGTGCTAGACTGCACGCCGGACGGAACGACCGTACCAGCCCGTAAAACCTGACTCAGCGGACCATCCACAGAGCCGACGACCAATCGGACCTGAAGTGATAACATGCGCCGCCCGAGCCGGAAGCCAATTCTTGGCCATGCTGAAACATGGCGCTTTCAGCGCACTGAAAAAGTGCCTGGCCGCCCGTTGCAACATGATGATAAAAGTTGTTGAAGGCCTTCCGTAAAAGCCTTTCAATCAATCCCGGACTGGCTTTGAAAAGTGATCTTTCAGTGGCTTCATTTCCCGTGTACTCAAGCCTCATCACCTTCTCCCGCTGCCCCCGCGGTGTGGCCCTGCTGCATCGGGCAACGGCACTGCTGTGCCTGGCCGCACTGGCCGCCGGGGTGGTCTGCTACCTGAAAGGCACGCCTTTGCCGGCCCTGCTCGTGCTGCTGCAGGCGTTGAGCCTGGTCGGCGTGCTGTGGATATCCCACAAACGCAAGGACGCCATCCTGATGGCACCGCACGAACTGGCGGACCGCCTGCTGAAGGTCCAGGAAAGCGAGCGCCAGCGCCTGAGTCGCGAATTGCATGACGATATCGGCCAATTGCTGACCGCCGCCAAGCTCCAGAGCGAGTGGCTGCAACGCCGCCTGCCGGAAACGCTGCAGGAACAATGCAACACCTTGCGCAGCACCCTCGACGACACCCTCTCCAGCGTGCGCAACCTCGCCACCAGCCTCGCCCCGCGCCAGCTCAGCAGCCTGGGCCTGGAAGCCAGCTTGCGCGCGCACCTGTTGCGCACCCTTGAAAACACCGAGGTGCGCTGGAGCCTGGAGTGCAAGAGCCGCCTTGAAGGCCTCCCGGAAGACATGGCCATGGCCGCCTTCCGTATCACCCAGGAAGCAGTGACCAACGTCCTGCGCCATTCCCGGGCCCACAACCTGATCGTCAGTTTCCAGCGCCAGCCCCAAGGCCTGGCGCTGTCGATCAGTGACGATGGCCTGGGCTTCCTGCCCTCTTCGAACCCTGGCGAGGAAGGCCAGTGCGGCATGGCCGGCATGGCCGAACGTGCGCACCTGCTCAACGGCAGCCTCACGGTCCACAGCGAACCCGGCAAGGGCACGCGGATCGACGCGCTCTTCCCCTGGCCTCCCCGCACGCGCGAGCGCGCCCACTCAAGTAAGACTTCATGACCTGTAAATTGCTGCTGGTTGACGACCACTCCCTGATCCGCGCCGGCGTGCGCGCACTGGTGTCCGACATCCCCGGCTATACCGTGGTGGGCGAAGCCTGCGACGGCAGCCAGCTGGTGGAACTGGTACGCCAGCTCGATCCGGATATCGTCCTGCTCGACCTGTCGATGCGCTCCATGGGCGGGCTCGATGCCCTGAGCCAGTTGCAGGCCGACGGCATGCGCTGCAAGGTGCTGATCCTGTCCATGCACACCGACCCGAACCTGATCATGCAGGCCCTGGAAAGCGGCGCCCACGGCTACCTGCTCAAGGACACCACCGCCACCGAGCTGGAACAGGCCCTCGCTGCCCTGCGCAACGACGAACGCTACCTGAGCCCGGCCATCGCCCACACGGTGATCAACCAGGCCCTGCTGCGCGGACAAAAGCCGGAGACGGTGGAAAACCACAACCTCACCGCCCGCCAGCTGGAAATCCTGCGCCTGATCGTGCGCGGCAAGTCCACCCGGGAAATCGCCAACGGCCTCGGCCTCAGCGTCAAGACCGTGGAAACCCACCGCTCGCAGATCATGAAACGCCTGCAGATCTACGACGTGGCGGGCCTGGTGCTGTTTGCCGTGCGCGAGCAGATCATCAGCCTCGACGACTGAGCAGCGGCGAGCCTGCCGGCAGATGCAGGCGCAACGCTGCGGGCAACACACGGAAATGCAGGTTGTCGCCCTGCAATGGCTCGCCATCGAGATTGATATCCAGCCCTTGCGAGCCCCTGACCTCCACCCACGGCAGCCGCGCGCGGATGAACATGCTGTCCAGCCCGAGACCGCCGCTAAGCAGGTCGCGCAGTGTCCCGACCACCTCCTGCGGGGCCGGCAGGATGCTGATATCCAGCAGACCGTCGTCCACCACCGCCTCCGGACATAGCACATGCCCGCCACCGGCCTGGCGACCGTTGCCGATCCCCAGCGCCAGTAACTCGCCCTCCCACTCGAAGTCCGGACCGCTCAGGCTGACCGAGGCTGCGCTCAGTTCGGTAAACCGCGACAACCCGGTAAACAGATAGGCCGCAGCACCCAGCACCTTCTTCAGGTCTTCCGAGGTCTGCGCGGTGACCTGGCTACCGAAGCCGCCGGTGCCCATATTGAGAAACACCTCGCCATCCACCTCGCCCAGATCGATCGGCAGCGCCTCGGTCTCCAGCAACTCCAGGGCCGCCGCCGGCTCCAGCGCAATTCCCGCAGCCCGGGCGAAGTC
>DQAA01000291.1:5536-15580 GCA_003523465.1 Pseudomonas sp. | reverse complement strand
TTTCCCTGGCGAAGAGAGCGTTCAATCGGAGTCGCTGTGTCTCTGGCGCCGAGTGCTGGTTATCTCGTCGCTTGCTGGAGGGGTTCTTTATGGAGGGTGCCTGCTCTCTATTCGGAAACCGAAAAGCATACGGTGGAGTAATAGAGCGGAATTAAAGGGCGCTGGTTGTCTCCGGCTTTGCTTGCATCGGACTTTATCGAATATATGGATGATGAATTTGGTGAGTGCGCCGGGTATTCATCGTGTTGAGTGAGTATAAAGATGTTGGGGGTTAAATTTTTTTTGCAGTTTGGATGGCTTGTAGTTGGTATGGTAGGTGTCGCAGGTATGTGGTGTGTTGCCGCTCGAGAAGTGGATTTGATTAAAAGGAATTTTCGTAGAAGTAAAGCGGTTTCTTTGTTTTTTGAGGATTTTGGTTATTCAAAAACGACATTCGTGTCCCTTGTCGCTGGGCTGATTACATGGCCTTCGAGGCATCTCGTTGAAGGTATGCTTGACCCACAGGAGTTGGAGTCGCTGCCGCGAGAGGTAACGCTGAAACTCAAGGTTGCACTGCTCCTGGTTTTGCTTTCAATTATCTGGCTGGTTATTGCCTTCGTTTACGCCGCTGTGAAGTCATAAGGTTGTATTTTGGGTTTTTGGGGGGGTGAGGTCCCAGAAGAGTGTTGAAACGGTATTTTCAGCTTTTGATCATTTATAGCAGGCGGTTGTGCTTTCTTATCCTGATGACAGCGTAGTTAAGGCTCGTAACGGGCCGTCGGATTTCAAAAAAATGGTGTGCATTCGTCTCCGCTCTCCCCGAGTGCGAGAACTGAACGGCTGAACACTGGATGTTTTCAAGTTAAATAGTTGGTTCACAGCGTACTATCAGTTGAATTCTTGTGATAATCCAGGTTTTCCGAGTGACTGTATGTTTTGACCTTATCAGGAGGTATAGCATGAAATGGGTCGTGTTCTTGGTTTTCCTGGTTGTCGTTGCTTGCGCTGCTTTTTTCCTGGAGAGGGCGAGCCTTGAATCAAGTTATTCCGCTAAGGAACGCGTTAGCTCAAATGAAATTGAGCGCTTTCTAATTGAAGTGAAAGGAAGGTTTGTGTTTGTTGAGGGGGGACGCTTTCTCATGGGAGACTTCGGTTTAACGCATGGGGAGGAGGGGCTTCCTTTGGACTCAAAGGCTCATAGCAAGCCGTTACATGAGGTTGTTTTGAGTGGTTACTATATTGATAAGTATAAGATTACCAATGAGGATTTCGGATTTTATTTGAAAGCCTCCGGGGGTGCTGTCAGGGCTGATGTTCCTGGTAATTTTTATCTCTTCCGCGCTGATCCGCGCTTGCCTGCTCGCATAGACTGGTTTGAGGCCGAAAAGTACTGTGCTTGGCTGGCAGATATTAGTCACTTGCCTTTTTCGATGGCAACAGAGGCTCAGTGGGAGTATGCGGCTCGGAGTCGTGGGCAGTTTTTGATGATCGCAACTGATGATGGAACTTATAGATATCAAACGTCCGTCGATGGGGAGATCACCGGCGTCAATATTTCGAGTTCAGTGGATCGAAAGAGATTCGCCGAGCAATCGGGTTGGGACTCTGGCGGATTGACACCTATGCCAGTAAACAGCTTTCCGCCCAATTCTTTAGGGATTTACTCAATGTCTGACAATGGTCGCGAATGGGTAAAGGATTGGTATGATCCGGACTATTATAAATACGCTCCATTGAAGGATCCCCAAGGCCCCGATCGACCGATGCACCATGATTACCTCGGTAGACAGACCAAAGTTATGAGAGGACAGCCTTATGCCGACGAATTCTGGACGGTTGGCGTTAATGTGCATAGATTCGCGGTGAACCCCCATTCCTACTTATCGGATAACGAAACTCCAATTCTTTCTGGTAAAACGGCTCGCTGCGTAATCAATAGTCAGGAATCTCTACATTGAAGAGCGCTGATTGCTCAGGGTGGCCAGTGCTGCGGTAATTAAATTCTTTTTTCTTGAGTTAAGAATTCCAAACATAATCTCTGTTGCGGTCTAGCCTCACTGGCGGTGCTACTTCCCGATCTGCAGCGGTTGATTCCCGGCCAAGCGATACGTGTGCGCATCCGTCATAACCAGGTGCTCAGCGATGACTCTGTCTTGGTTGTAGGAATATTCTGTAAGATCTCTGGATATGTCTCGGTGTTGGTCCGAGTAGTAGAACTGTGCATCAGGAAGCATTACTGTCTTGCGCGGGAAAGATGTCCGTTCGAGCAATGCAGCTATCAATGACAAGTCAGCGCCCTCTTACGGTTATTGGAGTTTTATTTCGACTCAGTCAGGAAAGTAATGAAGGCATGTGACATGCACTAAATATCTAATGCTGATCCCGAAAAACCACGGGCGCCTGCTGCAATGCCTGTTTCACGAAGCGGTGCGCGACACGCGGTGCAAGAAGAGCGGGATGCACCCGTGGGTCATACGCTGCCGAGTGTTCGACCCGATGCGTTATTACGACGGCGGACGGATTCGGGGCTGGCAGGATCCGCAACGGCCTGGCAATTACCACGTGGATGTTTCCTGGTTGCCGACTATGGGCGACTGAAAGTCTCGGCGGGATATAACGAATTAAAAATGTCTGTCGGAAATTTCCGATAGTGCATGACTATTTTCATCAATCGAGTTCGAGAAAGTTCTTTGCTGGATATTTCTCATCGAAACAGCAGCAGGTTGCAAATATGGAAACACTTATCAGCCGCTATGCCCCGCCAACCCATAAGAACCCCTATGACCTGCGGATCAACGACCTCGATGTGCTCCTCGACGTGGTGTCTTTCGAGGGCAAGGAATACCTGAGCCGATCCTTCCACTACACGGTGCGCTTTACCTGTGCCACGCCGAAATGGAACGGCCGCACCGTCGGCTCCCAGGAAGAATTCCAGAACCCCAGGCCCAAGCCGGCGCCGCTTGATCTGGATATGAGCATGATCCTGCGGCGCTTCGGGCGTCTGGCCATCTATGGCGCCGCGCCCAAGGTCCTGCCCTGGGTGGAGAACCCGCCCAAGCACGAACCGCTGCGAGAACTCTTCGGCATCGTCACCTCGTTCCGCCGGCTCGGTGGGACCGAGGAGGAAGGCCAGTACGAAATCACCTTCGAACCGCGGCTGGCCCTGCTCGGCAAAGGCAAGCAATACCGCCTGTACCGCAACCTCTCCGTACCCGACATCGTCAAGCAGGTGCTGACCCGGCATGGCTGGGCCTCGCGCCTGCACTACCTGTTCGAATTCAAGCGCGAATACCCGCCGCGTACCCAGGTCATGCAATACGGCGAAAGCGACCTGGAATTCATCGAGCGCCTGCTGGCGGAAGTGGGCATCTGGTACCGGGTGCACCACCACTCCAAGTACGGCGTGGACATGGTCTGCTTCCACGACTGGCAGAGCCATCTGCAGTTCGATATCGAACTGCCCGTCCTCGGCCCGGATGGCTTCGGCAACAAGGGCGACGACGCCGTCTGGAACCTGCGCACTCACCACCAGGTGGTGGAAAACGAAGTGTTCTTCCGCACCTACGACCACCAGCAGGCGGACAAGCGGCTGCAGGGCACCATCGACCAATGGCGCATCGCCGACACCCTCTACGGTGAAATCTACGAATACGCCATGCCCTACACCGCGCTGGGCACGCCGGACCCTGTCGGTTACGGCCCGGAATCGGAGACCGGGCACTTCTACGCCCAGCTCACCCAGGAACGCGCGCTCAACCAGCGCAGCCAGCTCAGCGGTAGCACCAGCAGCGCCACGCTGATCCCGGGGCAGGTCCTCACCGTCAGCGGCAGCCCGCCCAAGGACTTCGGCAAGAACGTACTGGTCCACACCCTCAGCACCAGTGGCGCCCGCAACAAGACGTTCACTGCCGAATTCGAAGGCATGCCCTACTCGGAATACGTCTGTTTCCGACCGGCGCTCAAGGCAAAGCCTGTCATTACCGGGACCATCCCCGCGCGCGTCACCCAGGAAACCCGGCACGACCCCTACAGCCATATCAACCGGGATGGCCGCTACCGGGTGCAGTTCCTCTTCGACCGCGAAGAGCGCGAGGACGGCTACGAAAGCTGCCTGGTGCGCCTGGCCCGACCTTATGCCGGCGACACCTACGGCCTGCANNTACGCCGGCGACACCCACGGCCTGCACCTGCCGCTGATCGCCGGCACCGAGGTGGCGATCGCCTTCGAGCAAGGCGACCCCGACCGCCCCTACATCGCCTACGCCCTGCACGACAGCCGGCATGTGGATCACGTCAACCGTGATAACAACCGCCGCAACGTGTTGCGCACGCCAGCGAACAACAAGCTGCGAATGGAGGATGAGCGGGGTAGGGAGCATGTGAAGCTCAGTACGGATTTTGCTGGGAAGAGTCAGCTGAATCTGGGGCATTTGGTGGACGGAGGCCGCAACCCGCGCGGGGAAGGGTTTGAGTTGCGCACCGATCATTGGGGGGCGTTGCGGGCGGGCAAGGGGCTGTTGATATCGACGGACAAGCAGCCCCAGGCTCAAGGCGACGTGCTGGCCATGGAGCCCGCCAGCGAGCAGATCGACCAGGCCGAGCAACAGGTCCATGACTGGCGCAAGGTCAGCGCCGAGCACCACAGCCTGCAACCTGATATCGCCGACCTGCAACAGCTCAAGGCCAGCGCTACCGCCCTGCAGGACCCGGCCATCCTCCTCAGCGCGCCCAAGGGCGTCGCCGCCGTCACCCCGGCCAGCCTGCTGCTGCAAAGCGGCGAATCCACCTACGTGCAAAGCCGTGGAGAAATCAACCTCACTTCCGCCCGCCGGCTGTTCGCCAATGCCGAGCAAGGCATGTCCCTGCTCGCTCGGGAAGAAGGCATGCGCCTGGTCTCGGGCAAGGGGCCGCTGGAAATCGAATCCCATGGCGACCTGCTCAAGCTGATTGCCCAGAGCGACATCGACGTGCAGTCGGTGCAGGGGCATGTGCAGATCATTGCGAAGAACGGCATCACCCTGGGGTGTGGTGGGGCGAGCATTCGGCTGACGCCGGAGGGCGAGGTGCTGATCCAGTCCACGGGGCTGCTGGAACTCAAGGGGCAGCACCGGTTGTTGCCGAAGGCGGGGGAGCATTTCGAATTGCCGATATTGCCGATCTCGGAGTTGCCGGGGGCGGTGTGAGAGGAGTGCATGGAGAAGGCGAGGGATGAATTGGTCGGTCTTGCTACCAGGGTGGGCCAGGTATGAGTGCAGTCAATTCCGAGCGGTGGCTGGACATGCTTGAATCCATTTGTACGCGGGTGGCCAGCCCCCATCTTGATCTTCTTGTCGACCAGACGGGTTGCGGGGAACAGCTGCTGGAGGGCATTCGCCAACTGGAGCCGGCGATGTCCTTCCAGTTGCTGTTCGAGGGCATGCCCGAGGCTGGCATCGCCCATCAGGGGCCGTTACTGGTGCGAATCGATCTGGCTCAGCGGCTGCACCGCTTCTGGCTGGAGGGAGTGATCGACGCGTTCCCCAGGGAGTCGCGGCTGTTGGCGCTGGTTTCTACCTGGCCGTTCCAGCAACTGGCCGAGTATCTGCGCCAGTGCCTCGAAGCTGCCAACGGAGGGGTTGTCGGCGTGTTGCGCTTCTACGACCCGCGTCTGTTTCCGCTGCTGCTCAGCCATGTCCTCGATCTTCGGCAGCAACAGCAGTTGCTGCGCCCGGCGCAGTGCTGGAGCTGGCTCGACCGTGATGGTCGGGTGGGCTATCGCCGTGGCATCGGGGCATCCGCAGCCAGTCCGGACCTGTTTCAACCCTTCGAACTCAGCGATAACCAGTTGCACCGGCTTGGTTGTGCCAGCGACACCACGCTGGCACTGCGCAAGATCACTGGTGACCTACCACCGCAATGGAGTGAAGAGCAACGCTTCCACGCCTGCTATGCCGCGATGCTGGAAGCCGATGAGGCCGGCTTGCTGGTGCAGGCCAGACGGGTTGCCTTTGTCCTCGAACGGATTGGTGGCGAATGTCCGGCGCCCGGGCATGCAGGGATACAGGGAGTTGCACGATGAAGCCCTTCATTCGGCCGGCCCGCTTGGCCGTGACGCTGGGCTTACTGGGCCTGTTCCTTGGCCTGACGGCGCAGGCCGGGATTCTCGGCGGCATCAATCATACCCATTGGGCGATCAATAGCTTCAGTGTCGATGGGCGGTCTGCGCTGGACATCATTGGTCCTTGGCAGGGCGGGGGCGGGGGCACTTCAGCATGCCAGCGCGGTGGTCTCCAGGGATGGCGGTACGCATTGATTGGGAAACAGGCGTTGCGTACGCCGAGGGCTTTCCCGGCTTTGCCGATCGCCCCAAGTACCTCGCGTGGCTTGAAGAAGTCGATGCACAAACTCGACGACACAGCCGATCAGTGTCGGTGTCCGACTACAGCGGTCAGGACGTTTGCGGCATCACAGTGCATTTCCTTCCTTGCGATGAAATTCAGGTCACTACCTCCTGTCATCCGTATGGCAGCCCCGAGTACCCGATCAAGACCCCGCTGGAGCTACCCGAGCCGCAGTCCTGTCCGGTCGATGAGACGGCTTTGACAGAGGGAGGCCCGTGATGAGAGCGCATGTTCGAACAGGGCTGGCGACGTTGTGTTACGCGTTTGTGGTGCTGGCTTCTCCAGTAGTTCAGGCCGGGATCATCGAGGGCGTCAACCATACCCATTGGGCGATCAATCGCTTCAGTGTCGATGGGCGGTCTGCGCTGGACATCATTGGTCCTTGGCAGCGGGGTGGCGGAGGGCATTACAGCCTCCCTTCGAAGTGGACGCCGGGTATGAGCGTTCGGGTGACCTGGGAAACCGGTGTCGCCGGCACCAAGGATTTTCCTGGCTTTGCTGACTGGCCGAAGTTCGTTGCCTGGAGGGAAAAGATCCTTGCCCAGACCCGACAACACGGCAAGGACGTCCCCGTACCTGATTTCACCGGACAAATGGTCTGCGGGGTCACGGTGCATTTCCTGCCATGTGACGACATTCAGGTCACTACGTCCTGCCATGGCTATGGCAGCCCCGACTATCCCATCAAGACACCCATTCATTTGCCGGAGCCCGAGTCATGTCCGAAGTGAGCGCTGCGACTGTCCATTACCCACCTCAATTTCCATTGCAAGGACGGCTGCCCACCCGGCCAGACCAGGTCTACGCTAACCTGAACATCCAGCGCGAGCAGGAGCAGGACTACCAGGATGCCCTGAGCCTGGCGTCTGGTCAGCGGGTGCTGCCGCCTTGCTGCAAGACCCTGCATATCAGCCTGTTCTTCGACGGTACCGGCAACAACCTCAATCACGACCTGTATCTGGCCGGCACACCATGCCCCACGAATATCGGCCGGTTGTTCCGTGCCAGCATCGGCAATGGCTATGCCGGAGGGACATCACATAGCCCGTTGTCCGGCGGGCTTACCGATCCGCCCGGCACCGGGCGCGGTCAGTATTTCAAGTACTACATCCCGGGCGTGGGCACTTCATTTCCCGAGGTCGCCGACTTCGACTTCACTATGCCAGGGCTGGCGTTCGCGAATTCGGGTGAGGAGCGGATCAACTGGGGTCTGCTGATGGTCATCGACGCCCTGCGCAGCGCCCTGGGGCTGCCCCGACAGAGCGATGCCAGCTTGCTGGCCTCGGTCCAGGCCATGGGCACCTTCAAGCTGCCGATTGCCGAGCAATTGAGGGGGCGGTGGAATCGCAAGCGTGAGCTGGCTAAGCAGATGGCCGCGCTGGAAAAGCCCTTGCGTATGGCCATGGCCCCCGNNCCTGTATGTCTACGGGTTTTCCCGCGGCGCGGCAGGGGCCCGGGCGTTCGTCAGCTGGCTGAATCGGCTGCTCGAGGATGTGGATTCGGCACCGGTGCTGGCATTCAAGGACATCAGGTTGCCGCTCGAAGTGCAGTACCTGGGGTTGCTGGACACGGTGGCCTCGGTCGGCGCGGCGGATTCGTTTCCGGGCGGTGACGGCCATATGAGCTGGGCGGACGATACCCAGGAATTGCCCAGGGGCCGGCTGGTCAAGCGCTGCCTGCATATCGTCGCCGGCCATGAGCAGCGCTTGAGTTTCCCGCTGGATTCGATTCGGCGGGAGGATGGCAGCTATCCGGAGAACTCCGTGGAGGTGGTGCATCCCGGGGTGCATTCGGATCAGGGTGGAGGGTATCCGCCGGGGGATCAGGGGAAGGCTGTCAGTGATGACCCATCGGGAGGTGACGGCTCGTTACTTTCTCAAATAGCTTTACACGAGCTTTATACGGATGCATTTGCACATGGGGCACCATTGAAGGTGTTTGGGGAGGTGTTACCGCAGGAGTTTCACAGAGATTTATGGCGAGCAATGGTGGATGACCTCGCTCAGCAGTTCGATATTGAGCCCATATTGAATGAGCGCTTTAACGCTTGGCGCCAAGTCACGCTTGGAGTGCCCCCTGTCTCAGAGCCTCTCCCGTTAGATCAGATCGAAAGCTACCAACCCATCCCCTCCAACAAGACAGTTGAAGCCGCCCTGCGCGACCAGATCGGCTGGATCACCGCCTGGCGCATTGACCGCTACGCCTTCTCCTCCTTGTTGACCCAACCGTTCTATCTGGCCGCTACCGACACGGAAGCGCCCACGGACGCCCGCAAGGCCGCCGAGGATCGACGTAACCAGAAGCAGAAGGACGTGCAGAAACGCCGATACGAGCAACGGACCAGGGAAAGAGTTGAAGGCCTGCCCCGCAAGCCCCTGGAGTCGGGGGTGAAGGATTTCGACCCGGATATGGGCCAGACCCAGTTGCGCGAAGCGGCCGAGGAGTTCGCCAGGACCTATCGCAGCGAGCACCTTGAGCCGTGGCCCATCGACAAGGTGGTCCGCATCGTCGCCTCTGTCGTTCCCGAGTTGGAATTCATGGTCGCCACGTTCTTCAGGCGTTCCGAGCGCATGGAGCGCGAGTATCTTCTGGCCCTTGGGCGAGAGCGGGTCAGCCGTCTGTTTCCGCCTGCCCGGGGAACCAGGAACCACACCAGCACGACCTCGCGGGGCGAAGTGCTCGAATACATGAATGCGGATGAGCCGGAGGGGCTGCTGCGGGCGTTCTTCGATAACCAGATCCACGACTCCCGCGCCTGGTTTCTCTTCAGTCTTGGTCGCGAACCCCTGGGTGGCTATTTCGGTGAGCGGGTGGTGTTTTTCGGTGCTACCCACAGACGGGAACTGGCGGGCTTCAAGGAGCGTCATGCCGAACTGTTCCCGGACAGCACCGCAGCCACGGATATCCCCTCCGAAGAGCAGGAAACCGCACGCCTCGCCGAAGCGATGGACCAGGTCGATGCCCACTGGGAACGCTTGCAGGCCGGTCAGGGGGAGGTGAACGATGCTTCGCTCTGAGGATGCAGGAAGAACCACGCTCCGGCTCGGCAATCCTGGCCGTCCGCTGATGCTGGTGGCCCTGCTCGGAATGGCCGGGCTGTCCGTCATGGGGCAGGCAAGCGCCGGGATTCTCGGCGGCATCAACCATACCCATTGGGCGATCAACCGGTTCAGTGTCGATGGGCGTTCCGGGCTGGACAGTCTCGGGCCCTGGCAGGGCGGCGGTGGCGGGCACTACAGCGTACCCGGGCAATGGCGGCCTGGCCTGACCGTCCGTGTGGAGTGGGAGACCGGGATCGCCTACTCGGACCATATCCCCAGTTTTGCTGATCGCCCCCGATACCTGGAGTGGAAAAGACAGGTCAATGCCCAGAAGCGCCGGCACGCCCGGGATGTTGCGGTGGCCGACTACAGCGGTCAGCCCACCTGTGGCCTGACCGTGCATTTTCTGCCGTGCGAAGAGATTCAGGTCACGACCTCCTGCCATCCCTACGGCAGCCCTGAATACCCGATCAAGACCCCGTTGAAACTGCCGGAGCCGCAGTCCTGTCCAGTGACTGAAGGAGCCTCGCAATGAAGTTCTGCATTTCTACAAGACTGATGTCGGTTTATGGGTTGACTGCTTTGTTGTCCATTCCTGCCGCCCAGGCCGGAATCCTTGAAGGCATCAACCATACCCATTGGGC
>DQAA01000291.1:3217-5492 GCA_003523465.1 Pseudomonas sp. | reverse complement strand
GAAGCTGGCAACCCGGTATGACCGTGCGTGTCGATTGGGAAACGGGAGTCGCTTATACAGATGACTTTCCGGGGTTTGAGGATTGGCCAAAATATGCGGAGTGGAAAAAACGGGTGAATGCGCAAAAGCGCAAACAGTCCCGACTTGTTCCGGTCCCGAAGTACACCTCCAATTCCGCATGCGGCCTGACCGTCCATTTCCTCCCCTGCGACGAAATCCAGGTCACCACCTCCTGCCATGGCTACGGCCACCCTGACTACCCCATCAAAACCCCACTGCATCTCCCCGAGCCGCAATCTTGCCCGGCCTCATCCAGCAGTGCCCCGGAGCAAGGAGCCCCGTCATGAAGGCCGTTGTCCGCCTCGGCGATACCCTGCACCCCTACGGTGGCGAGGTCTTGCAAGGGCGCTACGAATGCGATGGCAAACCCGTTGCCTGCCTGGGCGACAAGGTCCGTTGCAACCTGCATGGCCTGACCGTCATCGCCGAGGGCAGCGGGCTTATGACCATGGACGATCTACCCGTGGCCCTCGACGGCCATCGCTGCAAGTGCAGTTGTTCGCTGGTCAGTTCCCTGCCTGATACCAGGGTGAGCCTGTGAAGCCTGCGCCGCGTTTCAAGGAGTGGCCGTCGCGACAGCCGCCTCAATACCTGCGCTGGCTGGTCGGTGGCTTGGTCATGCTGGCGCTGATGGGCGGCGCAGGCGTGGTGCTGCGTCCCTGGATGGATCGCTGGCTGCCGATGCTCGGTGCCCTGGCATTGCTGTTGTGGTTGCTGGCGATGGTCCTTTGCGTGCTGTTGTACCGCTTCAACCGGCATAACGCAGCGTGTTACAGCGCGGCCGCCCGGCAGGTGGAGCAGCGCTGGTGGGCCCGCCACCAGCAGCGGGCGGCATTGGTGGAGATGGTACTGATCGGCCCGGCCTGCAGCCTGCCCGAGCACCGTCGCGATCTGTTCAAGGCCGAGAGCAAGCCTCCCCAGGCCAGGGACGGTGATGGCGGCAAGGTACTGCGCAGCAGCCAGGTGCTGGCCAAGGGGCAGGTCGAGCGCGAGCGGCAATTGGCGAAACTGCTGGTGTTCCAACTGCAGGCGCAACTTGCCGAACCGTTGGTTGACCCCCTTCTCCGGTGCTACTGGCAAGGTTCGACCGATGCCTGGAGGACCTTCNNAGCGATGGATGAGCATTTCGGGATCACGCTACCGGAGTGCCCCGAGCCTTGGCGGGGCCACGACAGCCTGGAGCGGGCGATTGACGAGCTGCAGGAAGTTGACGAGCACGGCCTGATTCTCTGCGCGGGCTGTGAATCCCTGCCGGGGGGCAAGGACAACGGCACTCCCGCAGGCGAGGCGGCGCTGCTCTGGCTGCTGGGCAAGGCGGGCGGAGTGAAGATCGCCCGTGGTGAAGCCTTCGTCGAGCACGACGATGCCTGGCCCGAAGTGGCCCAGCGCGCCTTGCAACAGAGCGGCCTGGAGCAGCCGGTCAACACCTGCGCCAGTTTTTCCCCGGCGCCGGCGGAGTGTGACTGGAACCTGCTGCAACCCGCGCCGGTGATCAACTTCGGCGAACTGCAACAACTGGAAGCAATGGTGGCCCTGAGTCTGGCGGCCGCCCATGTGCAACTCAACGCAAAACCCTGTGCCTGGCTGGCAAGCGACCCTTCTTGCACCCTGGCCCTGGGAGTGGTGACACCTGATGAAACAACCGACTGAAACACCAAAATTCTCGCCGCTGCATACCGTGTTGCTGATGGCATTCGCCTTGGCCGTGATCGTCGTCATTGCTGCTGCCGGCTGGCATCTGGCCGACCCGCAGCGCACCTCCTGGCGCCAGCTGGGAATGGTGGCGGGGTTCGTCTGGAGCCTGCTGTTCATCGTCGCGCTGCTGCTCTGGCAAGCCTTGCATGACGGTGTGCGCCAATTGGTCAATCACGACCCTGTGGCACCACCACCGCCGAGCGTACCGAAGCCGGCCAGTCCCAAGGTCGAGCTGGTGGAGGCGCTGCGCAATCTCCACGGCCCCCTCTGGCGCCACAAAACCCGCATCCTCCTGCTCACCGGCGAACCCACNNCCCAGCAACGCTGGCTGGTCGGCGACCGTACCGTCCTGCTCTGGGCCGGCAGCCTGCATACCGATCCCGATCCCGCCGACCTTGCCCTGTGGCGCAGCCTGAGTCGCTGGCGCGGCCTCGACGGTGTGGTCTGGGCCGTGACCCGGGCGCAGAGCGTCGATAGCAACGCGATGGGCGTTTGCCAGGAGGGCCTGCGCGCTCTTGCA
>DQAA01000291.1:2719-3192 GCA_003523465.1 Pseudomonas sp. | reverse complement strand
GTCCTTCGCAGTCCATCGGCTGCCTGCTTTCCGCCAACGCCACCAGCGCGCAGCTTGAAGCCCAACTGACCTCGCTGGTTGCGCCGTTGCGCGTCGAAGGCCTGAAGCAATTGCGCAAGAGCCGCTACCACGACTTCCTCCTGCGCCTGTCCAACGAGTGGCATAACGGCGGTATCCCGCGCTGGCTGACGGTGCTGAGCCCGTGGCTGGTCCACGGGATTCGCGGCGTCAACCTGCGCGGGCTGTGGTTCAGCCTGGCCNNTTGCGCCGCGGGTCAATGACGAGCTCGGCCATCAGTGGATCCCCGACAAGGCCTGGCAGGAGCTGCTCAAAGACCGCACCCGCAGCCGTCGCCTGGGCTGGCAGGCACCGCGGGTGGTCTATACCGCGCTGATGCTGGCCGCGCTGGTGTGGGGCGCGGGGATGGCGCTGTCCTTCAGTACCAACCGCGAGCAGATCGTCGATGTCCAGGC
>DQAA01000291.1:0-2704 GCA_003523465.1 Pseudomonas sp. | reverse complement strand
TACGAGCTGGCCCGGGAACTGGACCGCCTGGACTACCGGGCCAACGAGGGCGCCCCGTGGTACCAGCGCTTTGGCCTGAACCAGAACCAGCCGCTGCTCGACAGCCTCTGGCCCCGCTATGTCGAACTCAATGCCCGGTTGCTGCGCGACCCGGCGGTGGCCTTGTTGCAGGCCCGCCTGGACGCCCTGGTACGCATGCCCCCGGACAGCCCCGAGCGCACCCGCCTTGCCGCGCAATCCTACGAACAACTCAAGGCGTGGCTGATGATGGCCCGCCCGGAAAAAGCCGATCCGGCATTTATCGTGCGGGTGATGGGCGAGTTGGAGCCAGAGCGCGCCGGCCTGTCACCGGGCACCTGGGAAACCCTTGCGCCGGGTCTCTGGAAGTTCTACGCCGAACACCTCGAAGCCCACCCGAGCGTGGCACTGGAACCGCGCCTGCTGGGCCAGGCGCGCCAGGTCCTGTTGAGCCAGCTCGGCCAGCGCAACGCCGAGGCCACGCTGTACCAGCAGGTCCTCGACCGCGCCACCAGCCATTTCCCGGACCTGACCCTCAGCCAGATGCTCGGCGATACCCAGGCTTCGCTGTTCACTACCAGCAAGCTGGTGCCCGGCGTCTTCACCCGCCAGGCCTGGGACGGCCAGATCCGCCAGGCCATCGACGACATCGCCGAGGCCCGCCGTGAAGAGATCGACTGGGTCCTCAGCGATACCCACGCCGACATCGCCAGCGAGCTGACCCCGGACGTGCTCAAGCAGCGCCTTACCGCCCGCTATTTCCAGGACTACAGCAGCGCCTGGCTGGCCTTCCTCAACAGCCTGCACTGGCAGCGCGCCGGCAGCCTTGCGGAGGTGATCGACCAGTTGACGGTGATCAGCGACGTGCGCCTGTCGCCGTTGCTCGCCCTGATGGACACCCTGGCCTGGCAAGGCCGTGCCGGCAGCCGTCAGCAAGCGCTGGCCGATTCGCTGCTGGAGTCGGCGCAGCAATTGTTGAACAAGGAAAAGGCCCAGTTGGTGGAGCGCGTCGCGCCCCATCTGACCGGCCCGCTGGACGACACGTTCGGCCCACTGCTGACCCTGCTCGGCAAAGAAGAAACCCGGGTCGGCGAAGAGCGCCTGAGCCTGCAGGCTTTTCTCACCCGCGTCACCCGCGTGCGCCTCAAGCTCCAGCAGATCAGCAACGCCGCCGATCCGCGGGAGTCCACCCAGGCCCTGGCCCAGACCGTGTTCCAGGGTAAAAGCGTGGACCTGAGCGAGGCCCGCGCCTACGGCAGCCTGCTCGCCGCCAGCCTCGGTGCGGAATGGGGCTCGATGGGCGAAACGCTGTTCGTGCAGCCGCTGGACGAAGCCTGGCAGCGGGTCCTGCAACCCTCGGCCGCCAGCCTCAACAGCCAATGGCAGCGCTCCATCGTCGATGAATGGCGCCGCTCCTTCGATGGTCGCTATCCGTTCGCCGGTACCGAAAGCGACGTGTCCCTGCCCATGCTCGGGCAGATGATCCGCGCTGATTCGGGGCGCATCGACCAGTTCCTGTCCAGCCAGCTCAACGGCGTGCTGCGCAAGGAAGGCAGCCGCTGGGTCGCCGATCCGCAACACAGCCAGGGCCTGCGTTTCAACCCGCGTTTCCTCGAGGCGGTGAACCAGCTCAGTCATCTGGCCGATGTGCTCTACACCGACGGCGGCCTCGGCCTGAGCTTCGAAATGCGTGGCAAGCCGGTGCGCAACGTGGTGGACACCACCTTCATCCTCAACGGCGAAAAGCACCACTACTTCAACCAGAAGGAACGCTGGCAGCGCTTCGCCTGGCCGGGCTATGGCGATCATCCGGGTACCCGGGTGACCTGGACCGGCGTGGGCAGCGGCCTGCGCATGTACGGGGATTACCAGGGCACCTGGGGCCTGATCCGCTTCCTCGAAAACGCCAAGGTGACGCTGCTGGACGACGGCGCCAGCCGCTACCACCTGGAGGTACGCGCGCCGGATGGCCTGCAACTCACCTGGCACCTGCGCACGGAACTGGGGGAGGGCCCATTGGCCTTGCTGCGCCTGCGCGGCTTCACCTTGCCGACGCGGATTTTCCTCGAAGAGAAGCTTGATAACGAAGTTGCGGTGCAAAACTTGTAGGAATATTCCGCAATATCTCTGGATATATCTCGGCGTTGGCCCGAGTGGTAGAACTGTGCAGCAGGAAGCTTTACTGTCTTGCGCGGGAAAGATATCCGTTTGAGCCATGTAATTATCAATGACAAGTCAGCGCTGTTTCGCGCGCTGGCTTGTCATTTCGATTCGACCAGGAAAACAAGCAAGATCGTGGCATTCGCTGAATCAGGAAGTGCGGCGATCTGCAAACTTCGAAAATTCATGTATTCGAAAACGAAAGTGTCTGTTTTGACCCATTCCGTCATATCGAACATTAAAAGATTCACGTACCTCCGGATAAGCGTAATCGGCACAAGTACCCCCTCGATATCCNNTATTCCACTGCGAGGGAAACACATGACCCTGCCATCACTCATCGCCACCTGCTTCGGCGATCGTGATCCGCTGGCGCTGGCCCGTGCCGAGGCCGGTCGCTGGCATGACTGGCTGCAGCCCATCGACGGCGCCGTGTCGGTAGGCGAGGACCCGGCCTACAACGATGATTTCCAGCAGGTGCGCGAGGAGCTGAACAAGCTTTCCGGCGCCGATCCGCGGCGGGTCG
>DQAA01000104.1 GCA_003523465.1 Pseudomonas sp. | reverse complement strand
GGCTACGTGCCGGGCATCTTCGCCCCGCCGTTCGCCGCTGGTGACGGCGGGGCCGGCGACCTGTTCTTCATCCGCGGTTTCAACGCCACCGACTACGGCTACGGCCTGCTGCGCGATGGCCTGCGGGTGCAGGGCAACCGCTACGACACCACCAGCGAGCCTTACGGCCTGGAGCGCATCGAAGTGTTCCGCGGCCCGACCTCGATCCTCTACGGCGAGAACGCCCCGGGTGGCGTGGTCAACATGGTCAGCAAGCGCCCGACCGCCGAGTCCCGTGGCGAGGTGCAGCTGAGCTACGGCTCCAACGAACGTCGCCAGTTGGGCATCGACGTGTCCGGACCGCTGACCGACAACGGCAATGTGCTGGGCCGTCTCGTAGTGCTCGGGCGCAAGTCGGGGACCCAGGTCGACCATCAGCCTGATGACCGCATGTACATCGCGCCATCCCTGACCCTGAACTTCGACGAGCAGAACGACCTGACCCTGCTGGCCACCTACCAGCGCGACCGTACCCTGATGGAACTGGGCTACCCGGCCGCTGGCACCCTGCTGCACAACCCCAACGGCAAGATCAGCAAGCATGCCCTGCTGGGCAACCCGGACTGGGACAACTTCGAGCGGGAGGTCTGGACCCTCGGCTACGAGTTCCATCACCAGTTCAACGACGACTGGCAATACCGGCAGAACTCCCGCTACATGCAGTCGCGCATCGACCGCCAGGAAATCTGGCCGGGCAGCCTGGACGGCGGCGGCTTCGGCACCATGGTCACCAACACCGCGTATGACCGCTACAACAAGTCCATCGCCTACTCGCTGGACAACCAGGTCGAAGGCCACTTCAACGTTGGCGCGCTGGAGAACACCCTGCTGGTCGGCGCCAGCCTCGATCGGACCTCATTCAACCAGGACTGGAACGCCGGCTTCGGTGGTCGGGTGAACGTGTTCAATCCGGTCTACACCGGCGATCCGGTGACCTCGACGCGGGTCCAGGACGCGCTGCTGGAACAGACCATGTACGGCGTCTACAGCCAGATCCAGACCCGTCTCGACAACTGGGTGATGCTGCTGGGCGGGCGCTACGACCGGGTCAACAGCGAATACCGCAACCGTCGCGGCACCCTCAACGCGGCGGCGGACCTCGACTACTGGGATGGCCAGTTCACCTGGCAGACCGGCCTGATGTACCAGTTCGACAACGGCGTCTCGCCCTATGTCAGCTACTCCACGGCCTACAACCCGACCCAGCAGGTGTCGAGCGCTTCCGGCCCGCTGGACCCGACCCTCAGCGAGCAGTACGAAGTGGGTTTGAAGTACGAGCCCAAGGGCTGGAATACCCTCATCAGCGCCTCGGTCTACGACCTGCGCAAGAAGGATGACTCGCTGTACGACAGCGCCACCGGCGACTACCGCAATATCGGTCGCAGCCGCGCCAAGGGCGTCGAGCTGGAGCTGAACAGCGACATCACTGAAAACGTCAACGTGACGGCGGCCTACACCTACACCGACTCGCGGGTGACCAAGGACGTGGCGGGCTCGCTGCTGGAAGACCATCAGGTGACCGGCGTGCCGCGTAACCAGGCCTCGGTGTGGGGCACCTACCGCTTCCTCGACGGGCAGCTCAAGGGCCTGAAGCTGGGTGCGGGCGTGCGCCACTTCGACAGCACCTTCGCGTACACCAGCCCGTCGCTGTACGGCAAGCTGGATACCGGTGACGTGACGCTGGTGGATGCGACCGTTGGCTATCAGCTGAACGAGCATTGGTCGGCGGAAGTGAATGCGCGCAACCTGTTCGATCAGGAGTATGTGGCGGGCTGCAACAACGCCGGGCGTTGCTACTGGGGTGAAGAGCGGACTGTGCTGGGGACGGTCAGTTACAACTGGTAATTGGGCTGGCGGGGACTGTGTGGGAGCGGGTTTACCCGCGATTGCGTCAGTGGATTCACCACCGCAATCTCGGGTGAACCCGCTCCCACAGGGTTCGTGTCGCGCCTGTTCTTAGGCGGTCTGTTGTTGACCCAGCTCCAACCCCACCCCCAACTGCCGGGACAGGCAAGGCCAGCGCTTCCACGCCGCGCCTGTTGCAGGGCTGCTCAGCTTCTCGCGATACGCCTCCACCGATTCCAGGGCGAAGCTCTCGTCGTCGAGCATGTTGTCCAGCGAGTGATGCACCACTTCGTCCAGCTGATTGGCGAATTCCTCGCCGATGAGTTGATGGGCAATCAGGTTGGCAACCGTGGTGTCCATGGGGATCAGCGGCTGCTGGAAATGCTTGATGTACAGGTCGTTGACTTCTTCCACCAGGCGATGGGCCAGGTAGGCTTCGTCCAGCAGGCTGTCCAGGCCGACATGGCCGGTCATGATCTGCGGCGGGGTGATGAAATACGCTTCGGCGATTTTCAGCACCGGTTTGATCTGCGATTCGATTCCGGCTTCGCGGGCAACGGTATTGGCCGCTTCCAGCAGCTCGGGTACCTGGTCGATGTAGGCGTTGACGAAACGGTTCAACGCACCCTGGGCGTCCTGCTCGGGCAACTGGATCAACGGGTGAAGATGGGGCAACTGCACAGCAAGTTGGGTTTTGAGTTGGCCGGTTCGGGCCTCGTGTTCTTGTGCTTGGGTGATCTGCTCGCGCAATGCGGCAATGTTCATGACAACTCCAGGGACAGCCAGTGACAAAACGGAAACCACTAAATTAGTCCTATTTTGTTATCGGCTAAGACCTATTTCTCATAACGCTTATGTCGTTTTACCCGCTTGCGTTATATCACTGTGCCATCACCCTTATAAGTCAATGTCTTACAGCGTTTCGCGCTGATCGCTTAGGCCTCCGGGACCCTTTTCCGCCGCGTCGTTGCGCGCTCTCGACCCCTGTCTATACTCCGCTTTGAGTGAAATCTGGCTGATGAGGCCCCGCCTGCAGTGCAGCGGGGGGCCGCCGTCGAAGTCCGCAGTCTTGACGCCGTGCCCCCTGCCGTAGGCCCCGCCTCCGGGATAACAAGAACGATAAGGGGAACCCGCAATGAAGCGACATCCACATGTCTGGATGGGGCTGCTGCTGTGGTCGTTGATCGCTCCGGCGCACGCCGCCTGGACCGTGAACATGGCCCCGGGGGCGACCGAAGTCAGCAACGCCGTGTTCGACCTGCACATGACCATCTTCTGGATCTGCGTGGTGATAGGCCTCGTGGTATTCGGTGCGATGTTCTGGTCGATGATCATCCATCGCCGCTCCACCGGGCAGCAGCCCGCGCATTTCCACGAGCACACCTGGGTGGAAATCATGTGGACCGTGGTGCCCTTCCTGATCCTCGTGGTCATGGCCATCCCGGCAACCAAGACCCTGATCGACATCTACGACGCCAGCGAGTCGGACGTGGATATCCAGGTCACCGGCTACCAGTGGAAATGGCACTACAAGTACCTGGGCCAGGACGTCGAGTTCTTCAGCAACCTGGCAACGCCCGCCGACCAGATCCACGGCAAGGCGCCCAAGGACGAACATTACCTGCTCGAAGTCGACCAGCCGCTGGTGTTGCCGGTGGGCGCCAAGGTGCGCTTCCTGGTGACCGCCGCCGACGTGATCCACTCCTGGTGGGTGCCGGCCTTTGCGGTCAAGCGCGACGCCATCCCCGGCTTCGTCAACGAGGCCTGGACCCGGGTCGAGAAGCCCGGCATCTACCGCGGCCAGTGCACCGAGCTGTGCGGTAAGGACCACGGCTTCATGCCGGTGGTGGTCGAGGTCAAGTCCAAGGAGGACTACGAGGCCTGGCTCGGCGAGCGCAAGGCCGAGGCGGCCAAGCTCAAGGAGCTGACCAGCAAGGAATGGACCCTGGAGGAGCTGGTCGAGCGTGGCGACAAGGTCTACCACACCACCTGCGTTGCCTGTCACCAGGCCGAAGGCCAGGGCCTGCCGCCGATGTTCCCGGCGCTCAAGGGCTCGAAGATCGCCACCGGCCCGAAAGAAGATCACTTGAACCTGGTGTTCCACGGCAAGCCCGGCACCGCCATGGCGGCGTTCGGCAAGCAACTCTCGGAAGTCGATCTGGCCGCCGTCGTCACCTATGAACGCAACGCCTGGGGCAACAACAAGGGCGACATGGTCACGCCGAAAGACGTGCTGGCGATCAAACAGGCGGAAAACAAATGAGCCGGTTTTCAGGAGACAGGACATGAGCACAGTGATCGACGACCACGGTCATGCCGGGCATGACCACGCCCACGGCCCGGCCAAGGGCCTGATGCGCTGGGTGCTGACCACCAACCACAAGGACATCGGCTCGATGTACCTGTGGTTCGCCTTCTGCGCGTTCCTGCTGGGCGGCTCCTTCGCCATGGTGATCCGCGCCGAGCTGTTCCAGCCCGGCCTGCAGATCGTCCAGCCGGAGTTCTTCAACCAGATGACCACCATGCACGGCCTGGTGATGGTCTTTGGTGCGGTGATGCCGGCCTTCGTCGGCCTGGCCAACTGGATGATCCCGCTGATGATCGGCGCCCCGGACATGGCCCTGCCGCGGATGAACAACTTCAGCTTCTGGCTGCTGCCGGCGGCCTTCGGGCTGCTGGTCTCGACCCTGTTCATGCCCGGCGGCGGGCCGAACTTCGGCTGGACCTTCTATGCGCCGCTCTCGACGACCTACGCGCCGGAAAGCGTGACCTTCTTTATCTTCGCCATCCACCTGATGGGCATCAGTTCGATCATGGGCGCGATCAACGTCATCGCCACCATCCTCAACCTGCGCGCCCCCGGCATGACCCTGATGAAGATGCCGCTGTTCGTCTGGACCTGGCTGATCACCGCGTTCCTGCTGATCGCGGTGATGCCGGTGCTGGCCGGGGTGGTGACCATGATGCTGATGGATATCCACTTCGGCACCAGCTTCTTCAGCGCCGCCGGTGGTGGTGACCCGGTGCTGTTCCAGCATGTGTTCTGGTTCTTCGGGCACCCCGAGGTGTACATCATGATCCTGCCGGCGTTCGGCGCGGTCAGCTCGATCATCCCGGCGTTCTCGCGCAAGCCGCTGTTCGGCTACACCTCGATGGTCTACGCCACCGGGGCGATCGCCTTCCTCTCGTTCATCGTCTGGGCCCACCACATGTTCGTGGTCGGCATCCCGGTGGTGGGCGAACTGTTCTTCATGTACGCCACCATGCTGATCGCCGTGCCCACCGGGGTGAAGGTGTTCAACTGGGTGAGCACCATGTGGGAAGGCTCGCTGACCTTCGAGACACCGATGCTGTTCGCCATCGCCTTCGTCATCCTGTTCACCATCGGCGGGTTCTCCGGGCTGATGCTGGCCATCGCCCCGGCGGACTTCCAGTACCACGACACCTATTTCGTGGTCGCCCACTTCCACTACGTGCTGGTGCCTGGCGCGATCTTCGGCATCTTCGCCTCGGCCTACTACTGGCTGCCCAAGTGGACCGGGCACATGTACGACGAAACCCTCGGCAAGCTGCATTTCTGGCTGTCCTTCGTCGGCATGAACCTGGCGTTCTTCCCGATGCACTTCGTCGGGCTGGCCGGCATGCCGCGGCGGATTCCGGACTACAACCTGCAATTCGCCGACTTCAACATGATCAGCTCCATCGGCGCCTTCATGTTCGGGACCACCCAGTTGCTGTTCCTGTTCATCGTCATCAAGTGCATTCGCGGTGGTGAGCCGGCGCCGGCCAAGCCGTGGGATGGCGCCGATGGCCTGGAGTGGACGATTCCGTCGCCGGCGCCCTACCACACCTTCCAGACGCCACCGGAAGTGAAATAAAGGAGGGCTGCGGTGATGAGCGAGGGCCTCTCGATCAAGCGCCTGGTCACCCGCCTGCTGATGCTGGCGGTGGTGATGTTCGCCTTCGGCTTCGCCCTGGTGCCGATCTACGACGTGATGTGCCGCGCGTTCGGCATCAACGGCAAGACCGGCGGCCAGTACGAAGGCACCCAGGTGGTGGATCCGGCGCGTTCGGTGAAGGTGCAGTTCCTCTCCACCAATGCCATCGACATGGTCTGGGACTTCTATTCCACCGCCGACCAGATCGACGTCAATCCGGGGGCGGTGAACCAGATGATCTTCGTCGCCCACAACCCGACGGACAAACCCATGACCGCCCAGGCCATCCCGAGCATTTCGCCGGCCGAGGCGGCGGCGTATTTCCACAAGACCGAATGCTTCTGCTTCAGCCAGCAGGTGCTGCAGCCGGGTGAGCGCATCGAAATGCCGGTGCGCTTCATCGTCGACCGCGACCTGCCCAAGGATGTGAAACACCTGACCCTTGCCTACACGCTGTTCGATATCACCGCTCGCCAACCGCCGGTCGCCCAGGTGACCCACCCGAATCCGCAGAGCGCCCGATAAGGAGAACAATTCATGGCCTCTCACGATCACTACTACGTCCCGGCACAGAGCAAGTGGCCGATCATCGCCACCATCGGCATGTTCATCACGGTGTTCGGCCTTGGCACCTGGTTCAACGACATGAAGGCCGGGCGCGACTCCCACGGCCCGCTGATCTTCTTCGTCGGCGCGCTGTTCCTGGCCTACATGCTGTTCGGCTGGTTCGGCGCGGTAATCAAGGAGAGCCGCGCCGGCCTGTACAGCCCGCAGATGGACCGCTCGTTCCGCTGGGGGATGTCGTGGTTCATCTTTTCCGAGGTGATGTTCTTCATCGCCTTCTTCGGCGCGCTGTTCTACGTGCGACACCTGGCCGGGCCGTGGCTCGGCGGCGAAGGGGCGAAGGGCGTGGCGCACATGCTCTGGCCCAACTTCGAGTTCACCTGGCCGCTGCTGCATACGCCGGATCCCAAGCTGTTCCCGCCGCCCAGGGAAGTGATCGATCCGTGGCACCTGCCGCTGATCAACACCATCCTGCTGGTCAGCTCCAGCGTGACCATCACCATCGCCCACCATGCGCTGCGCAAGAACCACCGCGGCCCGCTGAAATTCTGGCTGGCGCTGACCGTGGCCCTGGGCATCGCCTTCCTCATCCTGCAGGCCTACGAGTACCACGAGGCCTACACCCAGCTCGGCCTGACCCTCGGCTCGGGGATCTACGGTGCGACGTTCTTCATGCTCACGGGCTTCCACGGTGCCCACGTGACCATGGGCACCCTGATTCTCTTCGTGATGCTGATGCGGGTCTTGAAGGGGCATTTCAACGCGGACAAGCACTTCGGCTTCGAGGCGGCCAGCTGGTACTGGCACTTCGTCGATGTGGTCTGGGTGGGGCTGTTCATCTTCGTCTACGTGCTGTGACGGGAGGGATTACCAAGGCGCGTGGGACACCAGCTGGCCGCTGACGAAACCCCAGGTGATCAGGCCCAGGGTCACGGCGGCCAGGCAGACGCGAACGGTCAGGGCCTTGAGCAGGCGGGTGGAGTTTTCATCGTCCTTGACCAGGAACACCAGGCCGCTGAACAGACTGGCGACGGTAGCCAGCAACATCACAACGATCGCGGCTTTGAGCATGGCGACATCTCCGGGGGACGTGATGCATTCGAGTATAGCGACAGCCCCCGCGGGGGCCCGATGAGAGCCTTTCGCCCTGGCCTGGTGCCGACCCTGGTGGTGCTGGCGCTGCTGCCGGTGCTGGTCGGCCTGGGTTTCTGGCAGCTCGGTCGCGCCGATGAAAAGCGCGCGCTGCTCAACGTCTACGCCGAGCGTGAAGCCGAGGCGCCGCTCGCAGCCGGCCAATTGCTGAATGACCCGGCTGACCCGGCCTATCGCCGGATCCACCTGCGCGGCCAGTTCGACGCCGAGCACAGCCTCCTGCTGGACAGCCGCATGCGCGACGGCCATGCCGGCGTCGAACTGCTGCAACCCTTCTTCGA
>DQAA01000300.1 GCA_003523465.1 Pseudomonas sp. | reverse complement strand
GCGTTGCCGGCGATGAGGCCCGCAAATCCGCAGCAAACCCTCCCGACCGCAAACAATCTTTGCCATCATGTCCACTCCACCCGCGGAGATCATGGACATGCCGCTACGCCCCCTGCTCGCCTCCCTGCTTCTGTCGTTCAGCCTGAGTGCTGTTGCCGCGACCGAAGTCCTGCCGCTGAACCATCGCACCAGCGCCGAAATCCTCCCCACTGCCCAGGCCTTCATCGGCAAGGATGGCTCAGTCAGTGCCTTCGAGAACAAGCTGATAGTCAAGGCCGAACCCGGCAAGATCGACGAACTTCGCACTCTTCTTCGCGATCTGGACACCGCACCGAAACGACTGCTGATCAGCGTCGACAACAACGACAGCAATTTCCAGGACAACCGCGGCAACGCCCGGATCATCCGCTACGGCACCAGCAACCGCGAAGGCGGCCTGCAGCAGATCCAGGCCAGCGAAGGCACCCCGGCACTGATCCAGATCGGCCAGAGCATCCCCATCACCAGCACCCAGACCGACAACTACGGCCGCCTGCAAAGCCAGACCGAGTACCGCAACGTGACCCAGGGCTTCTACGTCACTGCAAGCGTCTCGGGTGAAACCGTTCACCTGGCCATCAGCACCAACAATGACCGCATGAGCCAGGAGCGTCCCGATGTAGTGAAAGTACAAAGTACCGACACGAAGGTCACCGGCAAGCTCGGTGAGTGGATCATCTTGGCAGGGTTCAATCAGCAGAGTCAGGCCGAACGCTCTACTTCGGCCATCTCCTACTCGACCCAGCGGGGTGAAAACATGACTTTGCGGGTAAAAGTCGATGCACTGGACTGAACCCAGACAAATCAAGGCCTCGACCAACGGCCTTGAAACTGACTGAGGAGTCGTATTAGACCAAAGATGTAGTGAAGTGAAAAAACCACTACAAAACATTTGACGACCTCAAATCGCAGAGGCATGATGGCCCCGCTCCCGCTAATCAGGGGCCCTGGCAAGGGCCTTCGGGTCGCGCTTCGAACTACCCCCGAAGCCGATTCGTGTCTGTACAGCCCACAAGGCGCGTTGGACGTGATCACGACTGGAACGAGGTTGTCCCGAGGGACGGAAGCGCATCAAACGGTACACGGCACACCCTGATCGAAGCAGCACGGCAACCACGAGCCAACCTGCCCGACGGACGCCCGCACCTGCTCACTTCCCCCTCCGAGCCCACATCGTTCACCGTCGCGATTTCGCCCGACTAGACTGTTTCATCGCCAGCGCGTCCCTGAGCCGCGAGCATTCGGTGCTGCCCCTGTATGAACAGCGCAGCCGACAGAGCGAACACTTTTCACCAAGACCTATGCGACGAGGTTTATTTCCATGGCACTGACACGCGAACAGCAAATTGCAGCCCTCGAAAAAGACTGGGCCGAGAACCCGCGCTGGAAAGGCGTGACCCGTACCTACACCGCTGCCGATGTCGTCCGTCTGCGTGGTTCGATCCAGCCAGAGCACACCCTGGCTCGCCTGGGTGCGGAAAAACTGTGGAACCTGGTGACCAAGGGCGCACATCCGTCCTTCCGCCCTGAGAAAGATTTCGTCAACTGCATGGGCGCCCTGACCGGCGGCCAGGCAGTACAACAGGTCAAGGCCGGTATCCAGGCTATCTACCTGTCCGGCTGGCAAGTGGCTGCCGACAACAACTCGGCCGAGTCCATGTACCCCGACCAGTCGCTGTACCCGGTGGACTCGGTTCCAACCGTGGTCAAGCGCATCAACAACTCGTTCCGTCGCGCCGACCAGATCCAGTGGAAAGCCGGCAAGAACCCGGGCGATGAAGGCTACATCGACTACTTCGCGCCAATCGTGGCTGACGCCGAAGCCGGTTTCGGCGGCGTACTGAACGCCTACGAGCTGATGAAGAACATGATCGAAGCAGGCGCCGCCGGCGTTCACTTCGAAGACCAGCTGGCTTCCGTCAAGAAGTGCGGTCACATGGGCGGCAAGGTACTGGTTCCAACCCAGGAAGCCGTACAGAAGCTGAGCGCAGCCCGCCTGGCAGCCGACGTCGCCGGTGTACCGACCATCATCCTGGCCCGTACCGACGCCAACGCCGCTGACCTGCTGACCAGCGACTGCGACCCGTACGACCAGCCGTTCGTGGTAGGCGACCGTACCCCGGAAGGCTTCTACAAAGTCCGCGCCGGCCTGGACCAAGCCATCGCCCGCGGCCTGGCCTACGCTCCGTACGCCGACCTGATCTGGTGCGAAACCGCCAAGCCGGACCTGGACGAAGCCCGCCGCTTCGCCGAAGCGATCAAGAAGGAATACCCGGACCAGATCCTGTCCTATAACTGCTCGCCTTCCTTCAACTGGAAGAAGAACCTGGACGACGCAACTATCGCCAAGTTCCAGCGCGAGCTGTCGGCCATGGGCTACAAGCACCAGTTCATCACCCTGGCCGGTATCCACAACATGTGGCACGGCATGTTCAACCTGGCGCACGACTACGCCCGCAACGACATGACCGCCTACGTCAAGCTG
>DQAA01000186.1 GCA_003523465.1 Pseudomonas sp. | reverse complement strand
CATCGGTATCGCTCTGCTTGCCTTCGACCCAGCGCTCCCCTTCGCTGGTCTGTTCCTTCTTCCAGAACGGCGCGCGGGTCTTGAGGTAATCCATGATGAAGTTGCAGGCGTCGAAGGCCGCCTGGCGGTGGGCACTGGCGACGCCGACGAAGACGATCGGCTCCCCCGGCCCGAGAGCACCGATCCGGTGCAGCACCTCGACCTTGAGCAGCGGCCAGCGCCGTTCGGCCTCGACCACGATCTTGCCCAGGGCCTTCTCGGTCATCCCCGGATAGTGCTCGAGGTACATCCCCGCCACCTCCAGGCCATCATTGAAATCGCGGACATACCCGACGAACGCCACCACCGCGCCAACGCCGACATTGGCCGCATGCATGGCATTGGTTTCCGCTCCCGGATCGAACGCTTCGGTCTGCACCCTGACGCTCATCTCAGCCTCCGGTAACCGGCGGGAAGAAGGCCACTTCATCGCCGTCTTCCAGGATTTCGTCCGGCTTGCACAGGTCCTGGTTGCGCGCGCACATCAGGTTCTGCTCGGCCAGCACGGCATAAGCCTCGCCCTTGCCGAGCAGGGCCTGGCGCACATCCTCGATACGGGCGAAATCGCCCTCCAGGCGCTCGCCATCACATCCCAGCACCTCGCGGTAACGGGCGAAATAGACCACGTTGATCTTCATTGCGCATCCGCCTGGTAATGGCCGCTCTTGCCGCCGAGCTTTTCCAGCAGACGCACGTTCTCGATGGTCATGCCGCGATCCACCGCCTTGCACATGTCATAGATGGTCAGCGCGGCGACGCTGGCGGCGGTCAGCGCTTCCATTTCCACTCCGGTCTGCCCGGACAGCTTGCAGCGCGCGATGATATGCACGCAGTCGGTGCCCTCCGCACTCAGCTCGACCTTCACCCCGGTCAGCATCAGCGGATGGCACAGCGGAATGAGGTCACTGGTCTTCTTCGCCGCCTGGATGCCGGCGATACGCGCCACGGCGAACACATCGCCCTTGGGATGGGCGCCGTCGACGATCATGCTCAAGGTCTGCGGCAGCATGCGCACCCGCGCTTCGGCCACGGCTTCACGGAAGGTCACGGCCTTGTCGGTCACGTCGACCATCGCGGCGCGGCCCTGGGAATCGAGATGAGTCAGCACAGAGGGAACTCCTGATCGGGGGCGGTGATTGTAAACCCGCGAGTCAGGATCTGGCAGCGAAAAAAAGCCGGGCGGCACTGGGCCGTCCGGCTTTGTCGTTTACAGATGAGATTCGGCATACTCCGCCAGAATCGACCGCGGTACCCCTTGCAGGGTGATGTGCACACCGTTGGGGAAGTCCTTGAAGCGTTCGGTGAGGTAGGTCAGGCCCGAGCTGGTGGCCGACAGGTACGGCGTGTCGATCTGCGCCAGGTTGCCCAGGCAGATCACCTTGGACCCTGCACCGGCACGGGTGATGATGGTTTTCATCTGGTGCGGGGTGAGGTTCTGGCATTCGTCGATCAGGATCAGGCTTTGCTGGAAGCTGCGTCCGCGAATGTAGTTCAGGGATTTGAACTGCAGCGGGACCCTTTCGAGAATGTATTCGACACTGCCGTGGGTGCTCTCGTCGTCCATGTGCAGGGCTTCGAGGTTGTCGGTGATGGCGCCAAGCCACGGTTCCATCTTTTCCGCTTCGGTACCGGGCAGGAAACCGATTTCCTGGTCCAGGCCCTGCACGCTGCGGGTGGCGATGATGCGCCGGTAGCGCTTGCTGACCATGGTCTGCTCGATGGCCGCCGCCAGGGCCAGGATGGTCTTGCCGGAACCGGCGGCGCCGGTGAGGTTGACCAGGTGGATATCCGGGTCGAGCAAGGCGAACAGCGCCAGGCCCTGATGGATGTCACGCGGCTTCAGGCCCCAGGCTTCCTGGTGCAGCAAGGGCTCCTGGTGCAGGTCGAGCAACAGCAGCTCGCTGTCCTTGATGCCCTTGATCCAGCCGACGAAACCCTGCTCATCGATGATGAACTCGTTGACATGGACCGCCGGCAGGTTGTCGATCAGTTGCACCCGGTGCCAGGTACGACCCCGTTCCTGGCGGGTCTCGACCTTGGCGACACGGTCCCAGAACGACCCGGTTACCGAGTGATACCCCTTGGAAAGCAGGCTGACGTCGTCGACCAACTGGTCGGTGCTGTAGTCCTCGGCCGCGATCCCGCACGCGCGGGCCTTGAGGCGCATGTTGATGTCTTTGGTCACCAGCACCACGTCGCGGCCCTTGTGCTTGGCGCGCAATTCCAGGACCTGGTTGATGATGATGTTGTCGTTGAGGTGTTCAGGGAGCAGGCGATTGGGTTCGGCGCGCTCGGTCATGAGGATGGACAGGGAGCCCTTGGGACCACTCTTGCCGCGCTGGATCGGCACACCCAGTTCGACGTCGGAGGGCGTCGCGTCGCCCAGGGTCTGGTCGATCAGGCGGATGGCCTGGCGGCATTCGGCGGCGACTGTATGTTTACCGGTCTTGAGCTTGTCGAGTTCCTCCAGCACCGTCATCGGAATGGCGACGTGGTGTTCTTCGAAATTGAGCAGGGCGTTGGGGTCGTGAATCAGGACGTTGGTATCCAACACATACAGGATTGGCTGGTTGGAGGAAGAAGTGCGTCCTTGGTCATCCATACTCGGTCACCTTATGTGGTAGCTGCACGATGCGCTACGGCTGCATCGCAGAGTGACGCCGTTTCCCCGTATCCGCGTTGTTACGGGCGGGGAATACACCTGCATAAGGAGGGTCTCTGAAGACGCCACCTGGCTGCAGGATTCGGCCGTCTGACTCCTACATACCGCAAAAACCATTGCAGGAAAAAGCGTTTTTACCGGTTGGTGAAGTTTATTTTTCGCTTTGACGAATAGCCCTTGGCGACCCGGGAAAGCACGACTACAGTCAGGAGTGGACCCGCGTTGAAACCTTTCACCCAACCCCGCCCCATCACTGCTCGACGAAGTCGCGGCAGTCTTCCCAGCCAATCCCGCTCTGCGCCGTATTCGTCAATAACCAGGTCACCACCTCCAGGGCTTTCGGCTGGCTGTCGTTCAGCTGGATCAGGCCGCGACGCCACAGCAGCATCAGGGTCAGGGTGCGCTGCGCCGACTGTTCGGCGGTCAGCGGACTGAGGTCCTGGGTGTCGATATCCCACAGGGTCACTCGCAGATTCTGACTGGCGAAGAAGGCCGGACTGTCGGCGCGGCGCTGGCCGTAAGGCGGACGGAACAACGGCACGTACTGCTCCGGCAGATCGCTCTGCGCCCGGGCCACGCCGCGGATCACCGAGTCCTCCCAGTCCTTCCACTGCGCATGGGAGCGGTATTGCCAGCCCTGGGTGCCGACGCACTGGCCCCGATAGATGTCCCGTAGCGCCTGCATCGACTGTCTGTCGCGACGGGTCTGCAGGTTCTGCCCGATGACGAAGAACAACCCCTCCAGCTTTTGCTTGCGCAGGAAGGTGGTCAGCGCCTCGGTGGTGCCGGGGATCACGCTCGGTCCACCGTCGAAGCTGAGCAGGAACAGCCGGTCATTGAGGCGGTCGCCCGTCAGTTCCTGCGGCGAGAAGAACGCCACCTCGCTGGCGGTCTGGGGAAACAGCGCGGCCTTGCGCAACAGCTCGTTGAGATAGGCGTAATGGAACTGCCGGCTCGGCTCGGCCCAGGCGGCATAGAAGGAATCCGCCTCGACGGCGAAGGTGGCGGCAGTACGGCGCAGGTCGCCGAGGTTCTCGACGGCGTAGCAGAAGGAAGCGTCCTGCTCGCAGCTCTGCTGGGCCATGTCGTAGTTGCGCCAGAGCATGCCCCAGAGCCGTTCCCGCACCTCGCGGATCACCGGCATATTGGCCTGGCGCAATTGCAGACGGGCGGTCAGGGTCGCGTCGTCGAGGGCCTCGGTCTCGCTCAATACCCGGGCAAAGGACAGGATCTCCGCCCGCGAGGCGACATCGAACAGCACCGGGGTCTGCAGGCTTTCCGGCCAGAAACTGCGGTCGAACACGGCGATGGGCTGCGGGGCGGCCTGGGCGCCGAAGGCCAGCAAGGCGGTGAGGACAACGAGGGCTTTGCGCACAGTGAACACTCTTCGGTTGATCCGCCGCGCACTATAGCAGCGCGTCCGGCTATCGCCGCGATAGCTGGAGAACATCGGCTTCGCCCCGTAGAATCGCCCGACGATTCAAGGAGCCGACCTTATGCTGACGGTGATTTCCCCCGCCAAGACCCTCGACTACGACACCCCGCCGGTGACCTCGCGCTTCACCCTGCCGCAATACCTGGACGACTCCCAGGAGCTGATCGTGCAACTGCGCGACCTGTCGCCGGCGCAGATCAGCGAGCTGATGCACCTCTCCGACAAGCTCGCCGGCCTCAACGCCGCCCGTTTCGGCAGCTGGACCCCGGACTTCACCCCGGCCAATGCCAAGCAGGCGCTGCTGGCGTTCAAGGGCGACGTCTACACCGGCCTGGATGCCGAAAGCCTCAAGGAAGACGACTTCAGCTACGCCCAGGACCACCTGCGCATGCTCTCCGGCCTGTACGGCCTGTTGCGCCCGCTGGACCTGATGCAGCCGTACCGCCTGGAAATGGGCACCAAGCTGGCCAACGCCCGCGGCAAGGACCTGTATGCCTTCTGGGGCACGCGGATCAGCGAATGGCTGAACCAGGCGCTGGCCGAGCAAGGCGACGACCTCCTGCTCAACCTGGCCAGCAACGAATACTTCAGCGCGGTGAAACGCAGCGCGCTGAACGCCCGGGTGATCAACACCGAGTTCCGCGACCAGAAGAACGGTCAGTACAAGATCATCAGCTTCTACGCCAAGAAGGCCCGGGGCCTGATGAGCCGCTTCGTGATCCAGGAGCGGATCAACGATCCGGAGCGGCTCAAGCAGTTCGATGTGCAGGGGTACTACTACAGTGCCGAGCAGTCGAAACCGGACAACCTGGTGTTCCTGCGGGATCATCCAGACGATTGATCGGCTGTGTGGCTGATGGCCTCATCGCTGGCAAGCCAGCTCCCACGCCAACCCTGTGGGAGCTGGCTTGC
>DQAA01000513.1 GCA_003523465.1 Pseudomonas sp. | reverse complement strand
AATCAAACAGGCAAAGACCTGTCCGCGCTCATACACCGGTTAGCCAGACAACATGCAAGCCAAAACCATCCGCCGCTGGTCCGCGATCCACACCTGGACCAGCCTCATCTGCACCCTGTTCCTGCTGCTCCTGGCAGTGACAGGGCTGCCCCTGATCTTCCACCACGAGATCGACCATCTGCTGGGCGATGCGCCCGAGTTGCAGGTCATGCCTGCCGACACACCGAAGCTGGATCTCCAGCAGTTGGTGCTGAAAGCCGAGGCCCATCGTCCGGGCGAGGTGATGCAGTACTTCGGCTGGGACGAGGACGACAGCAACGGCGTGGTGGCGATCATGGCCGCCACCGCCGGCACCGAGCCGAACTCGTCGCATACCTTCATGCTCGACGCCCGCACCGGCGAGGCGGTGGAAATGCCGTCGGCCAACGGCGGCTTCATGATGGTCATGCTGCGCCTGCACGTGGACATGTTCGCCGGGCTGCCAGGCAAGTTGCTGCTGGCCTTCATGGGCGTGCTGTTCGTGGTGGCGATCGTCTCCGGCGTGGTGCTCTACGCGCCGTTCATGCGCCGCCTGGACTTCGCCACGGTGCGGCACGAGAAGNNCGCTGGCTCGACCTGCACAACCTGATCGGCATCGTCACCCTGACCTGGGCCCTGGTGGTCGGGGTCACCGGGGTGATCAGCGCGCTGTCCGACCTGGTGATCGCGGCCTGGCGCAACGAGAGCCTGACAGCGATGGTCGCGCCCTACCACGACGCGCCACCGCTGACCGAGCTGGCCCCGGTCAGCCGGGTGCTAGATATCGCAGCGCAGGCTGCGCCGGGGATGGAGCCGGACTTCATCGCCTTCCCCGGCACGCGCTTCTCCAGTGAGCATCACTACGCGGTGTTCATGAAAGGCAGCACGCACCTGACCTCCCATCTGCTGACGCCGGTACTGATCGACGCCAGCAACCTCAAGGTCACCGCCGTGGGCGAACGGCCCTGGTACATGGATGCCATGGGGCTGTCGGGGCCGCTGCATTTCGGCGACTACGGTGGCCGGCCGATGCAGATCCTCTGGGCGGCGCTGGATGTGCTGACCATCATCGTGCTGGGCAGCGGGCTGTACCTGTGGTGGGTGCGCCGGCGCACGGAGGCGAGCCGATGAACTGGAAGGTATTCGGCATGCCGCTGCTGATTGGCGTTCTCGGGGCTGCGGGGCTGTTCGCCGCGCTGCTCGGGGATGGCTGGTGGGATGCCCTGGCCTGGGTCGGGCTGGGGTTGCCGGCGTGGTATGGGTTCAGGGGTTTCTTCCGCTAGAACGCAAGGGGCCGCAATGCGGCCCCAGGCTGACGCTCAGTCGAATGCGCAGCTACCAACCTCGCCTTCGCAGGTGTTGTTCTTCCAGGCGCTGCCAGTAGCCTTCGCGGTCGTTGGCCGGGACAGGCTCAGGAACGCCGCGGTGCCACCCTCATAGCGACAGATCACTGCTTGGTCGGTGATCTTCGCGTTGACGAACTTGAGTGTCGGCAAATCCTCTTTGCCCGCACTCGGGTTCTCTCCTCTCCAGTTGCCTTTCGCTGCATACAGGAAACCGCCGGACTCACTGGCTCTCTGTTCAATGTCGCTCGTCGCGGGGCAGGTTGCCGCCAACGCCTGTTCCGACATTACCAGCACCGCTACCGCCGCTGCCAAAGAGAAGCTACGCATGGGAAGTACTCCATTACTTGGTTTAGGAGCGTCCAGCATCAGGAAAATCCACCCGCCGCTCTACTGACAAAAATGTCAGGTCCCAAGATCGATTCGCGATAGCCAGGCTGCTGCTCAGCATGTCCTTGCCATCCATCCGAGGACGCGGAACAAAACGCCTGCCTGTCACTCCAAACCCTCGTTTTCCCTGCCCTTCCCGGCTGATGAGGTACCTCCCCCATGAAACGTTTCGCGCTGCTCTCCCTCCTGGCCCTGGCCGCCACTCCGGCGTTCGCCTTCAACCTCGGCGATGCCGCCAACGCGATCTCCACCATCCAGGGCCAGCAGAACAAAGCCCCGGTCGAGGCACCGGAAGCCTCGGCCAACCTGCTCAACACCCTGGGCAACGAACTCAAGGTCACCCCGGAACAGGCCATCGGCGGCACCGGCGCGCTGTTGGGCCTGGCGCGCAACCAGTTGAGCGGCAGCGATTACGAACAATTGACCAAGGCCGTACCGGGCCTGGACATGCTTTCCGGGGATAACGCCCTGGGCGGGCTGGCAGGGCTGGGGGATCTGCTCGGCAAGAGCGGCGAGAGCTCCGCCCTGAGCAACGCCCTGGGCGGTAATGTGAAGAATGGCACCGACCTGAACAACGCATTCAGTGCCCTGGGGATGGAGAACGGCATGATCGCCCGCTTCGCCCCGCTGATTCTCGAATACCTCGGCCAGCAGGGCGTGGCCGCATCGCTGTTGCAGAACCTGTCCGGCATCTGGGGCAGCGGCAGTGCAGCGCCACTGACCCCGACGCCGCACTCAGCGGTTTAATTCGCTCCGCAGGCGCTCGATGCGGGCGTCCTTGTCGTGCCACAGCTGGTTGACCCAGGCCTGCACGGCCTGGCGCACCGCCGGGTCGGTTTCGTAATCGCCGGCCCATAGCACCGGGTCCAGCTCGCGCACTTCGATATCGACGATCACCCGCGGAATCGAACCGCTGACCAGGTCCCAGAAGCCCGGCGCCTTGTTGCCGGGATAGACGATGGTCACGTCCAGCAGCGCATCCAGCTGTTCGCCCAGCGCCGCCAGGACGAAGGCCACGCCGCCCGCCTTGGGCTTGAGCAGGTACTTGTACGGCGATTGCTGCGCCGCGCGCTTGGCCTCGGTGAAGCGGGTGCCTTCCAGGTAGTTCACCACGGTCACCGGCTGGCGCTTGAACAGCTCGCAGGCGGCCTTGGTGATTTCCAGGTCCTGGCCTTTCAAGTGCGGGTTCTTTTCCAGGAAGGCCTTGCTGTAGCGCTTCATGAACGGGTAATCCAGCGCCCACCAGGCCAGGCCCAGCAACGGCACCCAGATCAGCTCCTTTTTCAGGAAGAACTTGAAGAACGGGATCTTGCGATTGAGCACCTGGATCAGCGCGGGGATATCGACCCAGGTCTGGTGGTTGCTGACCGCCAGGTAAGAGGTGTCGACCCGCAGGTTGTCGTTGCCGCGCACATCCCAGACCGTGGGGATGCACAGGGAAAAGATCAGCTTGTCGACTTCGGCCCAGCTCTCGGCGAACCACATCACCGCGCGCGAGGCGCGATCGCGGTTGCGCCCGGAAAGCACCAGCTTGAGGAGGGCGAACGCAAGCAGCGGACCGATGAAGAACAGGGTGTTGAGCAACAGCAACAGGGTGACGAAACTGCCGGTGAGCAGGCGACGCATAAGTCCACTCTTATTGTGGGAAAACAGTCGGCCATTTTAAGCAGCCGTGTCACGAACGCCAAACGTCACCGGCGTACGGTCGCAGACATATGTTTCACATTGTGTTGTTTACAGTCTGTTGCCGAACCAGCGGCCCAACGGCAGTCTAAGCACTGTCCAGACTCCAGGAAGCTTTCCATTGAAACCACTATTTGCCCTGCTTGGCCTGCTGTCATTGCCCGTCATGGCCGCCGAGCCTGATCTCTATGGCCGCTACGAATACATCGGCGTAGCGGAAATCGGCCAGACCTTCAAAGCCAAGATGGACACCGGCGCCCTCACCGCCTCGCTGTCGGCCAAGGACATCGAACCATTCAAACGTGACGGCGAGGACTGGGTGCGCTTCCGCCTGGCCACCAAGGACGCCGACAACAAGGTCTACGAACACAAGGTCGCGCGCATCAGCAAGATCAAGAACCGCGCCGACGAAGAGGACGAGGAAGGCGCCGACCTTGCCCATCGCCCGGTGATCGACCTGGAACTGTGCCTGGGCGACGTCAAGCGCACCGTAGAGGTCAACCTCACCGACCGCAGCAGCTTCAACTATCCGCTGCTGATCGGCGCCAAGGCCCTGCGCGAGTTCAATGCCGCCGTGAATCCGGCCCGTCGCTTCACTGCCGGCAAGCCCGGCTGCTGACGCAGCAGCTGCAAGCTTCAAGCGATAAGCGGCAAGTAACGGCGGATCGCTTTACACTTGCAGCTTCCCACTTGCCGCTTGCAGCTGCCCAATGCCCCACATCCTTATCGTTGAAGACGAAGCAGCCATCGCCGACACCCTGGTCTTCGCCCTGCAAGGCGACGGCCACAGCACCGAATGGGTGACCCTCGGCCAGCTCGCCCTGGAACGCCAGCGCCAGCAACCGGCGGACCTGGTGATCCTCGATATCGGCCTGCCGGATATCAGCGGCTTCGAGACCTGCCGGCAACTGCGGCGCTTCAGCGAGGTGCCGGTGATGTTCCTCAGCGCCCGCGATGGCGAGATAGACCGGGTGGTGGGCCTGGAGATCGGCGCCGACGATTACGTGGTCAAGCCATTCAGCCCGCGGGAAGTCAGCGCCCGGGTGCGTGCCATCCTCAAGCGCATGACACCGCCCGCCGCCCCGTCAGTCTGCGCCAGCACGCCGTTCAGCCTCGACACCCTGCGCATGCAGATCCACTACCGCGAGCAANNCCCGCCATGAATTCCGCCTGCTGCAATGCCTGCTGGAGCAGCCGGAGCGGGTATTCAGCCGCGAGCAACTGCTGGATGCCGTCGGCGTGGCCGCCGATGTCGGCTACGAGCGCACCATCGACAGTCATATCAAGAGCCTGCGCGCCAAGCTGCGCGGGGTCGCCGCCGACGCC
>DQAA01000090.1:12586-13013 GCA_003523465.1 Pseudomonas sp. | reverse complement strand
GGCACTACCGGCCGCGCCACCGAGACCGGCGCCGATCGCCGAGCCGGTGCTGCCGCCAATCGACTGGCCGACCACCGAGCCCAATACCCCACCCAATGCGCCGCCAATACCGGCTTCGGTGGTACCGCCTGCGCTGGCAGCGCCACTGAGCAGGCTGAGGGACAACAGAAGAATCGAGGAGTACTTCATACGAAAGCCTCAAAGGGATGACGGGGCCGATCCTGCGTTGCGCGCATGAGGCTGACAATTGAAATCCGACGAGTAACACGACTGACACACATATTTCTAAGTTGTTGATTTTGTTGTGAAACTTATCGTGTTTTTGGCGGTCTTAGGTTACTTGCGGAATGAGGCTCTGACGGATGTCAGGGCCTTTTTTGTGGGCGGGAGATTTGTGCTGTTGCTGAGGGCCTCATCGCTGGCAAGC
>DQAA01000090.1:9959-12434 GCA_003523465.1 Pseudomonas sp. | reverse complement strand
CAAGCCACGCTCCTACAAATCCTGCGTAGACCCACCATCCGAGCTTGGGCGAGAAATGTGTAGATACCCATGCAGCGATGGCGTCCGAATAGACGACACCAGATCCGAGTCAGGGCAACGCCTTCTTCACCTCCAACCGCTTCGGCAACAACCGGTTCTCATAAAACAGATCCGCCGTCGCCTGCTGCGCCGCGATCACCTCGTCAGTGATCGGCAATACCGGCGAAGGCGGCCGGTTATCCACATAGCTGGCGACCACCGCCTCCGGCAGCCCCATGGAGGCGCTGAGCACTTTCAAACTCTCTTCCCGATCACTGCGGGTCAGCGCTTCCGCCGCCGTCAGCTCATCCAGCAGGCTGTGGATAAACTCGCCATTGTCCGCCGTATAGACGCGCCGCGCGGTGTAGATCGGGCCGGACAACCCCAGCCCCTCCCCGTCCGCCAGCTTGCGGCTGTGACCTTCGCTGAGCGCCAGCGAGACATACGGGTCCCACACGGCCCAGGCATCCACGCTGCCATGCTCGAACGCCGCCCGGGCATCCGCCGGGCTGAGGTACACCGGCTGGATGTCCTTGAAGCCCAACCCCGCCTTGTTCAATGCCCGCAGCACCAGGTTGTGCGCGCTGGAGCCCTTTTGCAGCGCGACCTTGCGCCCCTTCAGATCGGCCACCTGCTTCAGCGCGCTGTCATCACGCACCAGGATCACTTCCGCCGACGGCTTGGCCGGTTCGGCGCCGATGTACACCAGGTCCGCCCCCGCCGCCTGGGCGAACAGCGGCGGGATATCACCGGTGGAGCCGACATCGAGACTGCCGATGTTCAGCGCTTCCAGCATCTGCGGCCCGGCAGGAAACTCGATCCACTGCACCTTCGTCTGGCCAAAGCGCTTTTCCAGCAGCCCGTGCTCCTTGGCCAGCACGAGGGCGATGGAGCCTTTCTGATAGCCAATGCGCAGTTCCTGCGGATCAGCCACCGCCACCGTCGCCAGTCCGAGCAGGGCCAGCCCGGCACCCAGCATTGCAATTGCCTTCATGCGTCACTCCGCCAGCGAGGGTTTTTCCCATAGGTTGATGCCGCCTTCGACGGCATGCCGGTCGATCAGCGCCAGTTCCTCTGCACTGAACGCGAGGTTCTGCAGGGAGCCGACGTTCTCGATGATCTGCTCGGGCCGGCTGGCACCGATCAGCGCCGAGGTCACCCGCGTATCGCGCAGCGTCCAGGCCAGCGCCAGTTGAGCCAGGCTCTGTCCACGCGCCTTGGCGATTTCGTTGAGGGCGCGGACGTGAGCCAGGTTGGCCTCCGACAAGTGCGACGGCAGCAGCGAACCACCACCCGGCTTGTTGACCCGCGCATCCTTGGGCACGCCATTGAGGTACTTGTCGGTCAGCAGGCCTTGAGCCAAAGGCGTGAAGGCGATGACCCCGGCGCCCAGTTCGTCGGTGACATCGAGCAGGTCCTTCTCCACCCAGCGGTTGAGCAGGTTATAGGCCGGCTGGTGGATCAGCAGCGGTACCTTCCATTCCTGCAGCAGCCGGGCGATCTCCCGGGTCTTGCTGCCGGAGTAGGACGAGATGCCGATATACAGCGCCTTGCCTTGCTGCACCGCCGTGGCCAGGGCGCCGGCGGTTTCTTCCAGCGGGGTGTCGGGGTCGAAGCGGTGTGAATAAAAGATATCCACATAGTCCAGCCCCAGCCGCGCCAGGCTCTGGTCGAGACTGGCGAGGATGTATTTGCGCGAGCCACCACCCTGCCCGTACGGCCCCGGCCACATGTCCCAGCCAGCCTTGCTGGAGATGATCAGTTCGTCCCGATAGCCCTTGAAGTCTTCGCGCAGCAGGCGGCCGAAGTTGCTCTCGGCGCTGCCGAAGGGCGGACCATAGTTGTTGGCCAGGTCGAAGTGGTTGATGCCCAGGTCGAAGGCGGTGCGCAGCAGGGCACGCTGGTCATCCAGCGGCGTGCTGTCACCGAAGTTGTGCCACAGGCCCAGGGACAGGGCCGGCAGCACCAGGCCGCTGCGACCCACGCGGCGGTAGGGCATGGCGTCATATCTGTTTTGCGCGGCGACGTAAGTCATTGGCGTGCTCCTCACGAGAAATAGGGATTGTTCGGGCGGCTCAGGCCCAGGTGTTCGCGCAACGTGACCCCTTCATAACGGGTGCGGAACAGGCCGCGGCGCTGGAGTTCGGGCACCACCTGGCTGGCCACGTCTTCCAGGCCGCCCGGCAGGTGTGGGACCAGCACGTTGAAGCCGTCGGCGGCGTCGTTCTCGAACCACTCCTGCAACTGGTCGGCGATCTGCGCCGGGGTGCCGATCAGGCTGTGATGCCCGCGTCCGCCGGCGATACGCCGGCCAAGCTGGGCCAGGTTGAGGTTTTCCCGCTCGGCCAGTTCGCTGAGCAGGCGCTGGCGGCTGCGCTGGCCGCTGTCGGTCAGCGGCAACTGGGGCAACGGGCCGTCCTGTGGATAACCCGACAG
>DQAA01000090.1:0-9835 GCA_003523465.1 Pseudomonas sp. | reverse complement strand
CCAGCCGGCCCTTGAGATCCGCGTAGAACGCCTGGGCCGCCGCGAGGGAGGTCTGCGCGGTGAACACCACATCGGCGGTTCGTGCCGCCAGGTCCAGCCCGGCAGGCGACGAACCAGCCTGGACCACGACGGGGCGACCCTGCGGGGTGCGAGCTACATTCAATGGACCGCGCACCTTGAAGTGTTCGCCGTCATGATTGAGCAATCGTACTGAATCAGGACGGTAGTACATACCGGATTTCTTGTCCCTGACGAAGGCGTCATCGGCCCAACTGTCCCACAGGCCGGTCACCACTTCATGAAACTCACGGGCGCGAACGTAGCGTTCTGCATGGCCTACGTGCTCATCGAGGCCAAAATTCAAGGCTTCTGCGGCCGCATCGGACGTTACCAGATTCCATCCCGCCCGCCCTCCCGACAGATGATCGAGCGAAGCGAATTTTCGGGCTACATGGTACGGCTCGTTGTACGTTGTAGTAGCTGTACCTACCAACCCGATGCGCTCCGTGACCCCGCTCAAGGCCGATAGCAAAGTCAAGGGCTCGAAGTGGTCGGAACGGGCCATCCGGCTGGCAATTTCACCTTCGGCGGCGGCAACGCTGTCGGCAACGAACAACGCATCGAAGAAAGCGCCTTCAGCGATACGGGCAAGGTGTCGGTAGTGATTGATATCCAGTCCGGCATTGGCCGGAACATCGGGGTGGCGCCAGGCCGCAACGTGATGTCCGGTGGCCATCAGAAAGGCGCCGAGGCTCATTTGCCGTGGGGTTTTGCTCATGTCAGAAGTCCTTGCGAAGCTGGATGCCGAAGTAACGTTCATCGTCCCGCGGCACGGCGCGGTAGATGTAGTTGCCCCCGGTGGCCAGGAGAGGTGAGTAGGATTTGTCCGCAAGGTTTTTGGCCAGCAGCGCCACGCGCCAGCCTTCGTTGTAGTCCGCCAGGGCGACGCTGGCATTCCAGATGCCATAAGCGCCCTGGATGGTGTCGGCGTTTTGGGAAATGTCGTACTGCACTTTGCTCTGCCAGCTGAAGTCCGTGCCCAGCTCGATATCCAGGCCGTTGTCCAGCGGGATGCTGTAGTCGGCGCGGACATAGCTCTTCCAGTCCGGGCTGTACGGCAGCGGCTTGCCATTCACGTTGCACGACGCCGCCGCGCCCGCCGGGCAGGCGAACTCGTCGATGCGCGCCTTGGTGTAGGCCACGGCGCCGGAGAACTTCAGTTGCGAGGTGGCCTGCAGGGCGAAGTCCAGCTCGACACCTTCGCTGTTGACGCTGCCGGCGTTGATCAGCCGGGTCACCACCTGGCCGGCGACGCTGTCGAAGAAGTTCGCCTGGTAGTTCTCGTATTCGGTGTGGAAGACCGCCAGGTTGGTGGTCAGGCGGTTGTTCCACAGGCTGGCCTTGAGCCCGGCTTCCCAGCTGTTGGAGGTTTCCGGCTTGAGCGCGTCGGTGTCGCGCGGCTGCATGTTGAAGAACACGTTGTAGGCCGGGCCCTTGTAGCCGCGGGAATAGGTCAGGTAGCTGGTGATGTCGTCGGTGAGGTCGTACTGCACGCCAATACGCCCGGACCAGCCATCCTCGTCCACCGACCCGGAACTGCTGGTGTTCGGCTGGATACCGTTGACTGCCACCGCCGAGGTGGAAACGCGGCGGTGATCGTATTCGAGGTCATCGTGAGTCCAGCGCAGGCCGGCGATGCCGCGCAAGCGCTCGGTGAAGTTGAGGGTGCTTTCGCCGAACACCGCGTAGCTGTCGTTGGTGGTGCTGTAGTCGGCGATGCCCTGCTGGGTCGTGGTGGTGGTGCGCAGGGTGCGGCGGTAGGTCTCTTCGTCCTTGCCGTGCATGTAGAACAGGCCGCCGACGTATTCGAGGAACTGGCCTTTCGGGGAAGCCAGGCGTAGCTCCTGAGAGTATTGGTCGTAGGCTAGTTCGCCCTTGTCCTCGATGCCGGGGAAGGCGGTGCTGATGGTCGCCAGGCGATCGCCATCCTGCCATTGGGTGTTGTCCCAGCCGCGCCAGGCGGTGATGGACGTCAGCGTGTAGTCGCCGAAATTCCAGTCCAGCTGCGCCGACAGGCCCTTGTTGGTGTCGTCGACATGGCTGCGATAGTCGCTGACCACGTCGCGGTTATCGCTGTCGGCGCGCACCGGCGCCAGGGCATTGGAGAAGGCCGGCAGCAGGGACTTGCTGACCACGCCGTTGGGCGCGTCGTCGCGGGATTTCAGGTAGTCGGCGGCAAGGGTCAGGCTGAGGTCGTCAGTGGGGGTGAACACCAGCTTGCCGCGCACGCCCTTGCGGTTGTAGCCGTTGACCTCCTGGCCGTTGGCCTTGTTATCCACATTCCCGTCGTAACTGCCGAACAGGGTGGTGATGGAGCCTTTCAAGGTATTCGGAACCAGGCTACCGCCGATGCCGAAACGGGTGCGGCTTTCATTGCCGCTGTAGTACGACTGCTCGACGAAACCGTGGGTCTCTTCCGTCGGCGTCCGAGTCGTGATGTTCAACACCCCGGCCGAGGCGTTCTTGCCGAACAGGGTGCCCTGCGGGCCGCGCAGCACTTCGAGGCGCTCGATATCCAGCAGGTCGAGGGTGGACTGGCCCGGGCGACCGAGGACCACGCCATCGATCACCGTGGCCACGGTCGGCTCGACGCCGGGCGAGGTGGAAATGGTGCCGACGCCGCGAATGAACAGCGAGGTGTCCTTGTTCGACGCACCGGTACGGAAATTCAGGCTCGGCACCTGCTGGACGATGCTCGCGACGCTGTTGCGGTTCTCTCGCTCCAGTTGCTCGCCATCCACCACCGACACCGCAACCGGCACTTGCTGCAGCGAAGCTTCGCGGCGGGTGGCGGTGACGGTCACGGCCTTGAGGGTCGGGCTGTCATTTTGCGCAGCCGGAGCGGTGTCGGCAGCCATCACCGGCGCCATTGGCAAGGCGCTCAGCGCGAGGGCGCCGAGGGTCAGGCGTTGACGGCGGATGGCCTGGGCCAAGGGAGAAGTCGTGGGGGAAAACGCGGCGCGGCTATGCATGGTTTGCTACTCGAAGAATGCCCTGTCCACCGCGATCGCTGACCGCGGCGCCTGATGAAACGTCAGCGCAGGGTCCTTGGGCATTCGCTCGTGCGAGTAGCAGACAAACCACTTTGTTAGCGCTAACATCGCCAATATTGTCGGGCGCCGAATAGATCGTCCAATACTGAAAAATTACTTTTATATGCGTTTTGGTTTTTAAGGACATGCCCTGTGAGCGATGAAAAAACCCCACCCCGCAAGCGCCGTGGTGCCGGTCGCGTCACCCTGCAGGCGGTGGCGCGGGCTGCCGGGGTTTCGGCTATCACCGTGTCGCGCTACTTCAACCAGCCGGAGCAGGTCTCGCCTGAGCGGCGCGAACGCATCGCCCAGGTCGTCGCCGAAATGGGCTACGTGCCGAACCTGGTAGCCGGCGGCCTGGCCTCGGCGCGGGGGNNGGGCGGATCGTCGGCATGGTCATTCCCAACATTTCCGGGCCGATCTTCGCCGACACCATCCAGGGGTTCAGCGACACCCTCAGTCGCCACGGTTATCAGCTGCTGCTGGCCTCCAGCTACTTCTCTGCCGAACAGGAAGAAAATGCCGTGCGCGCCTTCCTCGGCTGGTCGCCGGCGGCGCTGGTGCTGACCAGTCACTTCCACAGTGCGGCCACGGAAAAGATGCTCGCCGAGGCGGACATCCCGCTGGTGGAAACCTGGGACTACCGCCCCGAGCGGGCGCCGGTGCAGATCGGGTTCTCCCACCATGAAGTGGGCGTGGTGGCGACGCGGTATCTGCATGACAAGGGTTACCGGCGAATCGCCTTCGTGCAGAACAGCGCGGCGGGGGACTTCAGCGCACTGGAGCGGCGGGATGGGTATATCGAGGCGCTGACGGCGCTAGGTGGCGAACCGCAAGTGTTCGCACCGGAGACGGATCTGGCGCCCTTCGAGGCGGGGAAGCAGGCGATGCTGGCGCTGATGGAATCGGCACAGCGGCCGGAGGCGATCATCTTCGCCAATGACAACCTGGCGGCGGGGGCTTTGCTGGCGGGGCAACGGGCGGGGTTCAGGATCCCCGAGGATTGCGCGGTGATGGGGTTTGGGGATTATCCGTTTGCGGGGATGCTGATGCCGGGGCTGACGACGGTAAAGCCGCCGGCGTTGCAGATGGGGGTGCTGGCGGCTGAACGGGTGTTGCAGCAGTTGGGGGTGATCGAGGGGGAGGCGGTGCAGTTGAATTTGTTGGAGTGCTTGGTAGTTGCCCGGGAAAGCGCTTGAACACTATCTATTGCGAATACGCCATCTGAGCCTGCCGTTTCTAGGGACGGCCCAAAGATGGAGAGGCATGCAGACCAAAGCCACCCAAACAATTGAAGGGTGATCACTAAGCAGTTCGGGGTGATAACCGTAAAACAGGAAGTGCTGAAACTTCAGAACCGAATTGTGATAACCGATTATTATGATATTAAAGAAGAAACATAGACCAAATACAAGCCGACTCAAGTCGGGATGCGTGAAATAAAATTTCAGAATAAATGCGAAAAACAAAAGCACAACGAGCTAGCGCTATCAAGCGTATAACCCAGGGCTATCACATGAAGCCTGCCAACCCTTGGAATCAATTGTTTCGCGAATCTTTTCTTGTCGGAAATGAAAAAGCATGCAAAATCGCGCAAAGCAATGCTATCCAAGCGATAAGTGGGTAATCGCCTCGCGTTTTATCCATACATCCCTGAAACGCCAAGCAACCACTGTCTACGATTCTCAAATAATAAAATCCAAAAGGGCAATTGAAAGCTACGCATAGCAGGTACTTATAGCCATTCAAACCTGGGCCTGAAAAGCAGCGATTAAGCAAATAAGCCACCGAAACACTAAAAAACGCGACCATGAAAAAATGCCAGTTAGCCATCTTTAACCTCCTGAGAAATTTCGCTTTTTTCGAAATAATCGCTTAGGTTCATTTTCTACGGGAAAAGCGAAGCAATGAAGAAAAACACAGGCGAACGCAAACCCAGCTCAAAACCGGATATTCAAAATGCAGGCCGGGGAAACAGCCCAGGAACATAACGCAGCGATTGGCTATGATTTCCAGATGAAAAATCCCAAACGGGAAGTTGCACGCTACGCATAGTACAAAATACCTTCCCCTATAGTTTCTTCCTGAAAGTTTCCGCCGCACACAATAAGCGCAACATAGAACCAAGGACGAAGCAAAGATGAAAAACCCAGTAATCACTTCTCAGCGCCCTTCGCAATCCATCTAGAAGAGTCAAAAAACCTGTCAACCATTACGAAAATCAAAGACCAGTGATCAATTTGGTTTTTTCTTACGAAAAACCCAGCGCTTAACCTCCGAGTCCACTGGAAAAGCGGAAGCATGTAAAAATAGACATACCAAAGCCGTCCAAAAAACAGCTGGATTCTCATCGATGAACTCCGGAAAGCATCCTAAAAACGAAATACATGTTTCCTGTGCAAGCTTCAGGTAAAAAAAACAAAAAATCCAATTAAAGGCGAGGCAGCCGGCAGAGTGACGCACCTTGAGTTTTTCACCGGAAAAACATCCTCTCAAAAAATAAGCCACCGAGACACTGGATATTGCCACCAGAAAAAAAAGGAGGGCCATCACTTCTCTGCATCCTTATTCACATCCCCATACAGCTTTTCCATAGTCATCCATGTTGCGGCCCCATCCAGAACCAGAGCAATTTTACCCACCCTCTTGTAAGCGCTCTGCATATCAGAGTCTATATACCTAAACAATTTCCAAGCCCCCTTCTTCGGAACAGGCCTAAATAACGAGACCGCAGACAAAGATATATCCACAGAACCATAGGCAATATCACCTTTAATCGGATCCTTACCCATCCACCGAGCAGTACGCCGGTAGACCCACCTTACCGGGCCAGTAGCGTCAGACCGCCCCGTCCAGAGGTTATGACCGTTTTCGTAAAAATTATTAGTGCCATGGGCGATCATGGGAAGTCCGACAATACAGCCTGCCCGTGATCGGCATAGATCAAAGCCATCAAATATCTGATACAAAGCTGCTCTCAGACCAACAATCCCACTACCGGTATCAAAGTGCGGTTTAAGCTCGTCGTGCCACGATCGAATCTGTTTTAGCCCCTCACCCGGTGAAACTTTCGCACTTCTCACATCCGACAAAACCTGCCGCACGTAATACGCCATATCCCGATTGAACTGCCCCCGCAGCACCCCATCCTTGATATGTCGCGCACTGACAATGCAGGCGTACTGCGTCAGGTTCGCCGCACTCTGGTGAAGCGCCTGCATCTGACTGTCGAGTTTGTAAGGAGAAGGCTTGGTACTCATTCCTCCAACCCCCAGAAGGCATAGCCATGGGTGCTGGCGATATGGTGAGTCCAGATGATGCTTTCATAGCGCAACACAACCTGCTCCGTCGGCAGGGCATCGTTGAACATCAGTACGTTCGGGACATCGAGGGTGAGGCCGACGACGCGGGCGCCTTTCAGCGAGAGGGTGTAGTACTTCTGGTGGGTCGCATCAGTGGTTCTGTAGAGATCGATGTCGCATTCGAGCTCTTCCCGATGGGCCATCGCATCAGCCAGCAGCGGACTGGCCTTGTCCAGCAGCTTGTTGATGACGAGGGGATTGTGCACGGCATCGGACATGTTGCTGACGCTGGTCATCGCATGATTCAGCGCCAGCACGAGGATCTGGTCGGTATGCCCGGCCTGGCACAAATTGCCGATGGAGGCCTGGGTGGAACACCCGGCAGAGATCAGTCCCATCTTCTTGCCGGTGATGCGCATGTAGCTGTGATTGGCCATGTTCGAACGCCTGTTGTAGGTGGGAGTTCGAAGGCTAGAGCGGTGAAACAGCAGCGTCTGTGAGACGTTTCCGAAAGGTTGTGCGGATTTTCAGAAAGCTAGTGAGATGAGCCCCTATCCGGGCAATACGCGTGACCCTGTGGGAACTGACTTGCCAGTTCCCACAGGGTCCGTGTTGCTAGCGGACCAGATGCAGATACTGCAAATGCCGCTCGTACTGATCGAGGATGTCGTTGATGATCTGCTCCTTGCTGTAGCCCATCAGGTCGTAGTCCTGGCTGCCCTCGGCAAGGTGCACCTCGGCCCGGTAGTAGCGACGATTCTTCAACTCCTGCGTCCCCAGCCCGGCAAGGGCGAATGACGGTGTGAAGTAACCGCGCATCTGCACCTGATACAGGAACGGCTGTTCCTCGCCGTGGCCGATCTTCAGGCTGACGTTGTCGTGGCTCGGGTCTTCCTGGGTGATGACGCTCAACCCCTTCTCCGCATAGACCTCGGTCACCTCGGCAATCGCCGGGCGCACCACGTCATCCATGAAGCGGTACACCTCGTCCCGTGACGGGAAGTGGACCGCCTGGCTGAGCCGCTGACGCCAGCCACCCCGGCCCCGGCGCGACATGGCGAACGGCGCCAGCGAGTGCATCTGCGCTATCTGCCGCTGCGATTCCAGGTAGAACGCCTTGTGCAGCCCCCACATCATCGCCAGCAGGATCACCGAGAACGGCAGCGAGGTGAGCACCACCGCCGACTTGAGCGAGTCGATGCTGCCGGCGAACAGCAGCCCGCTGGTGACCAGCGCGGTCATCACGCCCCAGAACACCCGCAGCCAATTCGGCCCGTCTTCGTCGGTACTGCCACTGGTAGCCGAGAGGGTCGAGAGCACCACGGTGCCGGAGTCGGCCGAGGTGACGAAGAAAACGAAGCTGATGAACACCGTGACGGCGATCACCGCCTTGCTCCACGGATAGGTTTCCAGCAGCAGGTAGAGGGTCATCGACGGGTTTTCCAGGGCCGAGTCGGCCAGCGCGGTCATGCCGTGGTCGAGCACCTGGGTCAGGGCGCTGTTGCCGAAGATCGACATCCAGGCCAGGGTGAAACCGAGCGGGATCAACAGCACGCCGAAGACGAACTCGCGGATGGTCCGGCCGCGGGAAATCCGCGCGATGAACAGGCCCACGAACGGCGCCCAGGCAATCCACCAGGCCCAGTAGAACACCGTCCAGTTGCCCAGCCAGTCGTTGGACGAGTTGTAGGCGTAGACGTCGAAACTCTTGCGCGGTAGTACCGCGAGGTAGTCGCCGAGGTTCTGGATCAGGGTGTTGAACAGGTGCTGGGTCGGCCCGGCGAACAGCACGAAAAGCAGCAGCGCACAGGCCAGGAACAGGTTGATATCGGACATCACCCGCACGCCCTTCTCGACCCCGGCCACCGCCACCAGCACCGCCGCGCCCATCATCAGGGCGATCAGCGCGACCTGTACCCACTGGGTGTGGGCGACACCGAACAGGTAGTCCAGGCCGGAATTGAGGTGCAGCACGCCGAAGCCCATGTCGGCCCCCAGGCCGAACACCGTGGCGATGATGCCGAAGCCGTCCACCGCATAGCCGATGGGGCCGTTGATGCGTTTGCCGATCAGCGGGTACAGCGCCGAACGCAGGGCCAGCGGCAGGTTGTGGCGATAGGCGAAGTAGGCCAGGGCCATGCCGACGAAGGCGAACACGCCCCAGCCGTGCAGGCCCCAGTGCAGGAACAGCACCTGCATCGCCTGACGCCCCGCCTCCACCGTGCCGGCTTCGCCCTGGGGCGGCTGCATCAGGTGGGTCAGGGGTTCGGAGACGCAGAAGAAGAACAGGGTGATGCTGATCCCCGCGGCGAACAGCATCCCGGCCCAGGACAGGTAGCTGAACTCGGGCTCGTCATGGTCGGCGCCGAGCTTGATCTTGCCGTAGCCGGACAGCGCGGTGACCACCACGAACACCAGGTACAGGGTCATGGCCAGCATGTAGTACCAGCCCACGGTGTGCGCCGCCCAGTTCTGCGCGGCGAGCAGCCACTTGCCGGCGACCTGCGGGTTGGCGATGACCGCCAGGGCGAACAGCAGGATGAAGCTGGCGGCGAAGTAGAACACCGGGGGGTTCATGCGAATCTTCGAGGGGGTGTTCATGGATGAAGCACCCCGCGAGGCGGGAGATGGGTGAGGTTGAACGGGTTCAGCAAAGGCAGATCCTCCTGTTGAACACCGGCAGCGGACCAGCGCTTTAATTTGAACAAGCGTTCAAGTTAAACATGTATCGGAGTGTGAGGCGACCTATAGCTGACTACTGGACTGGGAAATTTGTGTTGTTCTTGAGGGCCCCATCGCTGGCAAGCCAGCTCCCACAGGGATCGCGTGTACCACCAGCGATGAGGCCCCCAAGGCCGCCAAAAGCTACTTCTGCGCGCCCTCATCCGACTGCAGATTGGCCTGGGTGATATTGCTCTCGGCCGGCACGCTGCGGGTCAGCCAGACGTTACCGCCAATGGTCGAGCCCTTGCCGATGGTGATGCGTCCGAGAATGGTCGCGCCGGCGTAGATCACCACATCGTCCTCGACGATCGGATGCCGAGGGTGGCCCTTCTGCAGCTTGCCGCATTCGTCTTCCGGGAAGCGCTTGGCGCCCAGGGTCACGTGCTGATAGATCCGCACGCCCTCGCCGATGATCGCGGTCTCGCCGATCACCACGCCAGTACCGTGGTCAATGAAGAAGCTGCGGCCGATCTGTGCACCGGGGTGAATGTCGATTCCGGTAATCGAGTGCGCCAGCTCCGAACTGATCCGCGCCAGCAGCGGCAGCCCGGCACGGTACAGATGGTGGGCGAGACGGTGATGGATGATCGCCAGCACCCCGGGATAGCACAGCAGCACCTCATCGACGCTACGCGCCGCCGGGTCGCCATGGAACGCGGCCAGCACGTCGCTATCGAGCAGCACGCGCATCGCCGGCAGGGCGGCGGCGAACTCCTG
>DQAA01000011.1:23917-24890 GCA_003523465.1 Pseudomonas sp. | reverse complement strand
GCCTCACCCGGAAGGCAGACCTTTCAACGATGAAAAAGGCTGTACATGAGCGATAGCGTAGAGATCTACACCGATGGCGCCTGCAAGGGCAATCCCGGCCCTGGCGGCTGGGGCGTCCTGATGGTCTGCAAGGGGGTCGAAAAGGAACTCTGGGGTGGTGAGCGGGAAACCACCAACAACCGCATGGAGCTTATGGCGGCGATCAAGGGTCTGGAAGCATTGCGCCGCGAGTGTGACGTGCTGCTGGTAACCGACTCTCAGTACGTCATGAAGGGCATCACCGAGTGGATGACCAACTGGAAAAAGCGTGGCTGGAAGACCGCCGCCAAGGAACCGGTGAAGAACGCCGACCTTTGGCAGTTGCTCGACGAGCAGGTCAATCGGCACAAGGTCAAATGGCAATGGGTACGCGGCCATATCGGCCATCACGGCAACGAGCGCGCCGACCAGTTGGCCAATCGCGGAGTCGACGAGGTTCGCGGCGTGCGCTGAGGCGCGTGTCGATGAATCTCCGGGACGCGGCGGCGAAGCTGGGTTAAGATTCGCCGCTTTGAGCAACGCGGCAGGAGAACACCGACGTGGATTTGCAAAACAACAGGTCGGTAGTCCTCGATACCGAAACCACCGGCATGCCGGTTGCCGATGGCCACCGGGTCATCGAGATCGGTTGCGTCGAGCTGATTGGCCGCCGCTTGAGCGGGCGCCATTTCCACGTCTACCTGCAACCGGATCGTCCGAGTGACGAGGGCGCCATCGGGGTCCACGGCATCACCGACGTCTTCCTGGTGGGCAAGCCGCGGTTTGCCGAGGTGGCCGATGAATTCTTCGAGTTCATCAAGGGCGCGCGCCTGGTCATCCACAACGCGTCGTTCGACATCGGCTTCCTCAACAATGAGTTTGCCCTGATCGGCCAGCAGGATCGCGCCGACCTCTCCCAGCATTGCGATATCCTCGACACCCTGGCGATGGCCCG
>DQAA01000011.1:3495-23850 GCA_003523465.1 Pseudomonas sp. | reverse complement strand
TCTCGCCGATGTGTTCCTGGCGATGACCGGTGGCCAGACCAGCCTGTCGCTGGCGGGTAACGATGGCGAAGGCGCAGGTGCCGCCGCCCAGGGCAGCGAGATACGTCGCCTGCCTGCGAGCCGTCCGGCCGGGCGCATCGTTCACGCTACTCCCGCCGAACTCGAAGCGCATGTCGCGCGGCTCGAAGCCGTCGCCAAGTCGGCTGGCGCACCGGCCCTCTGGCAGCAGTTGATGCAAGGCAACTGAGGCATTTCCCGCGCGTGATGGCGACGACCTTCTACCCTGAGATGAACGGCCCCCGGGGCCTGTCGCAGGAAGAAGGTACCGCTGCTCATGTACAAGGATCTCAAGTTCCCCGTTCTGATCGTTCACCGTGATATCAAGTCCGACACCGTAGCCGGAGACCGCGTCCGCGGTATCGCCCAGGAACTGACGCAGGACGGTTTCACCATCCTCAGCGCCATCGACTACGCCGAAGGCCGCCTGGTCGCGGCAACCCACCATGGTCTCGCCTGCATGCTCATCGCCGCCGAAGGCGCGGGCGAAAACACTCATCTTTTGCAGAACATGGTCGAGCTGATTCGCCTGGCCCGATCCCGCGCGCCTCATTTGCCGATCTTCGCCCTGGGTGAGCAGGTCACGCTGGAAAATGCCCCGGCCGATGCCATGAGCGAGTTGAACCAGTTGCGTGGCATCCTTTATCTGTTCGAAGACACGGTTCCCTTTCTGGCCCGTCAGGTCGCTCGCGCCGCACATAACTACCTGGATGGCCTGCTGCCGCCATTCTTCAAGGCGCTGGTGCAGCACACCGCACAATCCAACTATTCATGGCATACGCCCGGCCACGGCGGCGGGGTGGCCTATCGCAAAAGTCCGGTGGGGCAGGCGTTTCATCAGTTTTTCGGAGAGAACACCCTGCGCTCGGACCTCTCGGTCTCGGTCCCGGAGCTAGGCTCCCTGCTGGATCACACCGGCCCGCTGGCAGAAGCCGAAGCCCGCGCCGCGCGCAATTTCGGCGCCGACCACACCTTCTTCGTGATCAACGGCACCTCGACGGCGAACAAGATCGTCTGGCATTCGATGGTCGGTCGTGACGACCTGGTGCTGGTGGACCGCAACTGCCACAAATCGGTATTGCACGCGATCATCATGACCGGCGCCATTCCCTTGTACCTGTGTCCGGAGCGCAACGAACTGGGGATCATCGGCCCGATTCCGCTGAGCGAGTTCAGTCCCGAGTCGATCCGCGCCAAGGTTCTCGCCAATCCACTGACCAAGGATCGCGAGCCCAGGGTCAAGATGGCCGTGGTGACCAATTCGACCTATGACGGCCTTTGCTACAACGCCGAGCTGATCAAGCAGACTCTCGGTAGCAGCGTCGAGGTCCTGCACTTCGATGAAGCCTGGTACGCCTACGCCGCCTTCCACGAATTTTTCGCCGGGCGCTACGCCATGGGCACCTCGCGCAGTGCTGACAGCCCGCTGGTCTTCAGCACTCATTCCACTCACAAGCTGCTCGCCGCCTTCAGTCAGGCCTCGATGATCCATGTGCAGGATGGCGGGCGCCGGCAACTGGATCGCGACCGTTTCAATGAAGCCTTCATGATGCATATCTCCACGTCGCCGCAATACAGCATCCTCGCTTCGCTGGATGTGTCGTCGGCGATGATGGAAGGGCCGGCGGGGCGCTCGCTGCTTCAAGAGATGTTCGATGAGGCACTGAGCTTCCGCCGTGCCCTGGCCAACCTGCGGGAGCACCTGGATGCCGAGGATTGGTGGTTCAGCGTCTGGCAGCCGCCGCGGGTCGAGGGTATCCATCGGGTCGCCACCGAGGACTGGCTGCTGGAGCCTCAGGCGCATTGGCATGGCTTCGGCGATGTCAGCGAGGACTATGTGCTCCTCGATCCGATCAAGGTGACCCTGGTGATGCCGGGCCTCGATACGGGCGGTAGCCTGGATCGCCAGGGCATCCCGGCAGCGGTGGTCAGCAAGTTTCTTTGGGAGCGCGGGCTGGTGGTGGAGAAGACCGGGCTGTATTCCTTTCTCGTGCTGTTCTCCATGGGAATCACCAAGGGCAAATGGAGCACGTTGCTGACCGAGCTTTTGGAGTTCAAGCGCAACTACGACGCCAATATCGAGCTGACCCGGTGCCTGCCTTGTGTCGCCAGCCAGGACCCGCAGCGTTACCGCGGCATGGGCCTGCGCGATCTGTGCAACGAACTGCATGCCTGCTATCGCAGCAACGCTACCGCCAAACAGCTCAAGCGTCTCTACACGCGTTTGCCTGAGGTGGTGATGAAGCCTGCGGCGGCCTATGACCGGCTGGTTCGCGGCGAGGTCGAAGCGGTGCCCATCGAGCAATTGCTGGGGCGCATCGCTGCGGTGATGCTGGTCCCTTATCCGCCGGGCATCCCGCTGATCATGCCGGGCGAGCGGTTCACCGAGGCGACGCGCTCGATCCTGGATTACCTGGCGTTCGCCCGGGCTTTCGATACCGGCTTCCCCGGTTTCGTCGCTGATGTTCACGGTTTGCAACATGAGGAAATAGATGGAGTACGGGTTTACACCGTCGACTGCGTCAAGGAGTAGCGGACCCGGGTTGTAGCCGGGTGTTAGAATCCGCCGCTTGAATTCAGGAGGTAAGCGCGTGCGCAAAGTGGCAGTGGTAATGGCGGTACTGGCCTTGGCCGGCTGTGACAACGATGCGGAGCGGGTTCACAAGCAGGTCGCCGAAAACCTGCAGAATCCCAAGACAGCCAAGTTCGCCAATGTCCGCTTCAACACCCAGGGCGATATCTGCGGCCAGTTCCGTGGCAAGGACGACAGTGGCAACTACTTGCCATACCGCAGCTATGTGGCGATCAAGAACGGTGCCGACTACAACATCATCATCGACGAAACCGGCAATGACCTGCGTATTCGCGAGGTCTGTGGTGGTGCCGATCTGCAGCGCCGCGCCGAAGCCATCGCCAACGAACCGGCTCCTGCTGGCTGGGACGTGGAAATCATCCAGGGCCCGAACATGGGCGCGTTGAGCGACATCACCGCTCGCCTGATCGAGAAAGGCATCCCTTCATCCGTGACCCATCGCGATGGCAAGCCCGTCGTGCTGCTCGGTCCGTTCATGGAAAAGGCAGAGGCCGAGGCTAGCAAGAACGACGTCATGGCCCGCCTCGGAACGGACTCGGTGGTCATCCAGCACGACGCCCCGCGATAATTCCCGCCCCAGACGCTCCGCGACCGGTGCTCGCGTGATTGCCGGGCTATGCTCATGAGGACGGTGTTCCATCGATGAGTGCAGCAACGGTGAGGAGGGGGCCATGTCCACGCTGGAGCGAGCCATTACAGTTGCAGCCCGTGCCCATGAAGGGCACCGGGATAGAGTTGGTGCCGCGTACATCCTGCATCCGTTGCGGGTGATGCTACGGGTTTCGACCACGGAGCAGCGCATTGTCGCAGTGCTGCATGAGGTGCTTCAGGAGTCTCCGATGACCCTGTCCGACCTTGCACGCGAGGGCTTCGCCTTGAAGATCCTCGCCGCAGTGCAGGCGCTCAGCCCCCGTGGCGACGAGAGCGACGAGGACCTCGTCGTGAGGATCGGCGACGATCCCCTGGCTCGGGCGGTCAAGCTGGCGGACCTGGCCGATGAAAGCGACCTGGCCCGGATCATCGTTCCCGGCCCTGCCGACATAGCCCGGTTGCAACGTTGTCAGCAGGCCAGCGCCTATCTGCAGGCGCTGACGTGAAGCACTGATCCGAACGTCAGCCGCAAGCCTTGAGGTCTACCGGGCCGACGAACTCGTTGCCGTGGCCCATCACGCAGGCCACTCGCTGGTTGCGCTGGCGTTCCCAAGTCTGGGCAGGATAGGTCTTGTTCCAGGCTTCATATAGCTGCCGGTCCTGCCGGGACAGGCGCAGGTCATACTGTTTGCTCATGTAGAAATAGGTACGCGCGATCATTCCGCGGATGGACGGGCGCGGCATGACCTTTTTCGCCTTGAAGTCCACCTGCGTCAGGCACGAACCGTATTGACCATGCTGTTCGGGTAGCCAGCCGAAACTGAAGTTGCTGCGGTCGCCGTTGACCTCGCCGATGCTTGGCACCAGGTTGTGCAGGTCGGCCTCGGCCCGTTGGTAGACCTTGTCATTGCGCGAGCAATTTTTGCGTCCACCGTCCTGCCAGCATTGGCGCTGATGGCCGATCTGCCAGGCCGGGACAATATGCTCCCATTCGATGCGCGAGGCGCGATTGGCGCTCTTGCGCGGAACGTAGCCGCAACCCGCCAGGTCGACTTTGTTGCCGGTGTATTTGCAGCCGCAATAAAACTCCGTTGATTGCGGCGCATACAAACCCCATGCGACTTTTTTGGCTTCGCTGAAAGTTCGGGGTGCGTCGGCTAGAACGGGGATGCTGAACAACAGGCAGCTCGCTGCCAATACCATGAATCTCATCCGCGTCAGTCTTCCTTTTGCACCGTCCAGAAAATCTGCACGCCGCCATCATCGCGATGGGCGAGCGTGACGTTGTCGTTCTCGGCGATTTCCTCGAGCAAGGTTTCCCAGTCGTCCGGGGACTCATGCTGAAGGCGGAAAATCAGTGCGGATCTGGAGCGCTGGGCGGTTGGGGCATTGATGATTTTCTGGATGCGGACGCCGAGTTGCTCATAGCTGCTGGCGGGTGCGGCAGAGGAGGTGGCCACGAAGGTGTTTCCCTTATTTGTCCTGTATGCGCATACAGTATTTAACTGTAGGATTTTTCGCAACAGCTCGTCAGTTCAAAGAGGGTATATGACCGTCTCGAGGTGCTTTTGCTGCACCGTGTCAAAAATAAAAGTATTGAGGGTTTACGAAGCGTTGTGGCGTGGGCAGGCAAATGCCGGTGAGTTGCCTAGACTCGGGAAGGTAAATTTCACCCGTTGGAAATTCGGAATGATTTCCTATTGAAGAGTTCGGTTTTTCAGGCGTTTGAGTAACAATCTCCCCGCTTCGGTTCCCGGCCAAACCGTCTCCGGACGTTTGACAACACGCGGTTCCGTTCCATAGTTGGGTAAAGCAAACGTTTGCAGTCCGATAAAAAAGCATAAAGAGCGGAGTAAACAACATGCAGTTCCCCTCAGCAGGTCGGTTGTGGCTCATGACCCTCCTGGTTGCCTTTTCCATTGTTTCCCCTGCGCATGCCGAAGATCGTCCCAAGGTCGCTCTGGTCATGAAATCCCTCGCCAACGAGTTCTTCCTCACCATGGAGGACGGTGCCAAGGCTTATCAAAAGGAACACGCGGGCGAGTTCGACCTGGTCTCCAATGGCATCAAGGATGAATCAGACACCGGCAATCAGATCGGTATCGTCGAACAGATGATCGTCTCCGGGGTGAATGCCCTGGTCATTGCACCTGCGGACTCCAAGGCTCTGGTGCCGGTGATCAAGCGTGCAATGGATGCGGGCATCATCGTGGTCAATATCGATAACCGTCTCGACCCTGACGTACTGAAAAGCAAGCAGCTCAGTGTGCCGTTCGTAGGGCCTGACAACCGCAAGGGCGCCCGTCTCGTGGGCGATTATCTTGCGGGCAAGCTGAAGGCGGGCAATGAGGTCGGCATCATCGAAGGCGTGCCGACCACCACCAATGCCCAGCAACGCACCGCTGGCTTCAAGGACGCAATGGAGGCGGCGCAGATCAGGGTCGTCTCGGTGCAATCGGGCAATTGGGAGATCAACAAGGGTAACGCCGTGGCTTCGGCAATGCTCAACGAATACCCCGACCTGAAGGCATTGCTTGCCGGCAATGACAGCATGGCGCTTGGCGCGGTATCGGCAGTGCGTTCCGCCGGGCGCAATGGTCAGGTCCAGGTGGTGGGCTACGACAACATCAAGGCCATTGCGCCGATGCTGGCCGACGGTCGGGTGCTCGCTACCGCCGACCAATATGCTGCGCGTCAGGCGGTATACGGCATCGAGGCGGCGCTGAAAATGCTCAAGGGAGAGAAACCTGAGGTCGATGCTGACAATGTCATCCAGACTCCCGTCGAGCTGGTGATCCGTCAGCCATGAATGGTGAGGCGCTGCTGACGCTCAGCGGAGTTGGCAAGACCTACGCCCAGACCGTGCTCGACGGCATCGATCTGACACTGCGCCGCGGTGAGGTGCTGGCCCTGGTGGGTGAGAACGGCGCAGGCAAGAGCACGCTGTCGAAGATCATCGGGGGCCTGGAGTCGGCGAGCAACGGGTATATGACATTTCAGGATCGGCCTTACCAACCAGGTAGTCGCTCTGCCGCCGAGCGTCTTGGCGTGCGCATGGTTATGCAGGAGCTGAATCTGCTACCGACCCTGAGCGTTGCGGAAAACCTGTTCCTTCACCAGCTACCCGGATGGCTGGGCTGGATTGACCGCAAGCGTTTGTATCAGCAGGCCGAGCAAGCCATGGCGCGTATGGGGCTGGAGGCGATCGATCCGGACACGTTGGTGGGCGAGCTGGGTGTGGGACATCAACAGATGGTCGAGATCGCTCGTAACCTGATTGGCGATTGTCATGTCCTGATCCTTGATGAGCCCACTGCAATGCTCACCGAGCGCGAGGTGGAGTTGCTCTTTGTCCAGATCGAGAAGCTGCGTCAGCGTGGGGTGGCGCTTATCTACGTCTCGCACCGGCTCGAAGAACTCAAGCGTGTTGCGCAACGTGTTGCGATATTGCGTGACGGTCGTCTGATCGGTGTCGAACCGATCCAGCGCTGCAGCAGCGAAAAATTGGTCGATCTGATGGCGGGGCGAGAGATGGGCGGGCGTCTCGATGTCCCGGACCGCCATGTCGGTGAGCCGCTATTGAGGGTCAATGGACTCGGTCGCGGCGACAAGGTCGTTGACGTGTCATTCGAGGTGCGCGCCGGCGAAATCTTCGGGCTGTGCGGGCTGGTAGGTGCGGGGCGTACCGAGTTGCTGCGGCTGATTTACGGCGCTGACCAGGCCGATTGCGGTACGGTCGAAATCGGTCATCCACTGCGAGCGTGCCGTATTGATTCGCCAGTGGCGGCGGTACGTGAGGGCATTGCATTGGTCAGCGAAGATCGCAAGGGAGAGGGGTTGCTTCTGAGCGAATCCATCAGTGCAAATCTGGTGCTGGGCAATTTAGCAGCGGTATCCCGCGCAGGTGTCGTGGACCGCGACGCCGAGGAGGATCTGGCACAGCGTCGCATTGCTGCTTTGCGCATTCGTAGTGCTGGGCCGTGGCAGGTCGTTGGTGAATTGTCCGGCGGTAACCAGCAGAAGGTCATGATCGGTCGTTGGCTTGAGCGTGATTGCCAGGTGTTTCTGTTCGACGAGCCGACCCGGGGCATCGATGTCGGCGCCAAGCTGGATATCTATGATCTGCTCGCCGGGCTGGCGCGGCAGGGCAAGGCGCTGGTGGTGGTGTCGAGCGAGATGCGTGAGTTGATGCTGATCTGTGACCGTATTGGCGTACTTTCCGCAGGGCGGTTGGTGGATACCTTCGAGCGTCACCGCTGGAGCCAGGATCAGCTTCTGGCTGCGGCCTTTTCCGGCTATCAGAAACGTGATGCGCTGCTATCCGACGCAGTGCACGGAAACTCCCTATGAAAACGTCTCCCTTGAACGCTATCGCTGCCCGCAAGCGCTCGGCCAGCCAGCTTGCGCTTGGCACTTATCTAGGACTTGCCGGTGCCCTGCTGAGCATGGTGGTGCTGTTTTCGCTGCTTAGCAGCCACTTTTTGTCCTACGCCACGTTCAGCACTCTGGCCAACCAGATTCCCGACCTGATGGTGCTCGCGGTGGGGATGACCTTCGTCCTGATCATTGGTGGCATCGATCTTTCCGTTGGTTCGGTGTTGGCCTTGGCCGGTTCGGTGGTAAGCGTGGCCATGCTCGGGTGGGGGTGGGGCGTGTTGCCCGCAGCTTTGCTGGGCATGGGCTGCGCGGCCTTGGTCGGCGGCCTGACCGGGTCGATTACCGTGGCCTGGCGTATTCCATCATTCATCGTCTCCCTTGGTGTTCTGGAAGTCGCCCGTGGTGGAGCGTATCAACTGACCGATTCGCGCACCGCCTACATCGGTGACGCCCTGGCCTGGCTATCCGAACCCGTTGCGTTGGGTATTTCTCCAGCGTTCCTGATTGCTCTGGCGGTGATTGTGCTGGCGCACCTGGTGCTTGGTCGCACAGTGTTCGGACGCTACCTGGTCGGTATTGGCACCAATGAAGAGGCGGTGCGTCTTGCCGGGGTCGATCCCAGGCCCTACAAGATTCTCGTGTTTTCGCTGATGGGACTGCTCGCTGGTCTGGCGGCGCTGTTCCAGATCTCCCGTCTGGAGGCGGCTGACCCGAATGCCGGCTCCGGCCTGGAGTTGCAGGTCATTGCCGCGGTGGTGATCGGTGGCACCAGTCTGATGGGGGGCAGAGGCTCGGTCATCAGCACATTCTTCGGCGTATTGATCATCTCGGTGCTGGCGGCGGGCCTGGCGCAGATTGGTGCTTCCGAGCCAACCAAACGCATCATCACCGGGGCGGTCATCGTGATCGCCGTGATCCTCGACACCTATCGAAGTCGGCGTACAAGCCGGCGGAATTGAAAGCATGGCAACCATAAAAGACGTAGCGGCACTTGCGGGCATTTCCTATACCACCGTGTCCCATGTGCTGAACAAGACCCGCCCGGTCAGTGAACCGGTACGGCTGAAAGTCGAGGCGGCCATCGCCGAGCTCGATTACGTGCCCAGCGCCGTGGCTCGCTCGCTGAAGGCACGTAGTACCGCGACCATCGGGCTGCTGGTGCCGAACAGCGTCAACCCGTATTTCGCTGAGTTGGCCCGGGGTATCGAGGATGCCTGCGAGCGTAATGGCTACTGCGTGATCCTGTGCAACTCCGACGACAATCCGCAAAAACAGCGCAGTTATCTGCGGGTGCTGCTGGAGAAACGCATCGACGGTTTGATCGTTGCTTCTGTCGGGGAGGATCGCGATTTGCTCGACAGTCTGTCCAGCGTGCGCACGCCGATGGTCATTCTCGATCGTGCACTGGAGGGTGTGGATGCCGACCTGGTGCGCATCGACCACGAGCAGGGGGCGTATCTTGCCACGCGGCACCTGCTTGACCTGGGGCATGTGGATATCGCCTGTATCAACGGCCCGGCGGATACCAGCGTGGCGAAAATGCGCCTTGCCGGCTTTCAGTCTGCGCTGGCGGAGGCTGGTGTTGCGCCACGTGAAGGGCGGGTGGTCAACAGCGACTTCACCAGCCTCGGTGGTTATGGTGTGGCCACGCGGTTGCTTGGTCGCAATCGTCCAACCGCCATCTTCGCCGGCAACGACATGATCGGCATGGGTGTGTTGCGCGCTGCTGCCGAGCGCAATATCACCGTGCCGGGAGAGCTCTCGGTAATCGGTTTCGATGACATCCAGATGTGTCAGTACGTCTATCCGGCGCTGACCACTGTCGGGCAATCCATTCGTGACCTCGGTGAAATGGCTGCTTCGATGCTGTTGCGGCGTATCAATGGTTCCGGGGCCATGCCGGTAGAGCAGCGTATCGTCGCGCCGAAGATCGTCTTGCGCGAGTCCACCGGGCGCAGTCCGGATCTGTTCAGCGAAGAGGGTTGAGAGCTCGTCATGAAAGCCAGGGTAGTGGTGGTGGGTAGCCTCAACATGGATCTGGTCACTCGCGCGGAGCGTCTACCGCGAGCGGGAGAGACGCTGGCCGGTGAGTCCTTCGACACCGTTCCGGGCGGCAAGGGCGCGAACCAGGCCGTGGCTGCTGTGCGGTTGGGCGCCGATGTCGCGATGATTGGTTGTGTGGGTAGCGATGACTATGGCCAGCAGTTGCGTGATGGCCTGCTGACGGAAGGTATTGATTGTGGGGCAGTGGCGACGGTTGCCGGCGTGTCCAGCGGCGTAGCGTTGATCGTGGTGGATGCGACGAGTCAGAACGCGATTGTCATCGTCGCTGGCAGCAATGCTCGTTTGCTGCCGGAGTCGATACAGCGCTTCGACAAATTGCTGCAGGACGCAGATGTGATCGTCTGCCAGATGGAGATCCCGTCGCAAACAGTGGCGTATGTGCTGGAGCGGGGGAGGGCGTTGGGTAAAACGGTAATTCTGAATCCGGCTCCGGCTACCGGGCCGTTACCCATGGAATGGTTGGCCAATATCGACTATCTGATTCCCAATGAAAGCGAAGCCGCCGCCCTGACCGGCTTGCCGGTAGACGATCTCGCCTCGGCGGAAGTGGTTGCCAGGCAACTGCGGAGCCTGGGCGTGGCTCGGGTGATCGTCACGCTGGGGGCGGGCGGTGCTTTGCTCGTGGGGGCGGAGGGGAGTGAACACTTCACTGCGCCTGCGGTGCGGGCGTTGGACGCCACTGCGGCCGGCGACACTTTCGTTGGGGCTTTCGCTGCAGCGCTGGCCAGGGGTAGGAGCGAGCGTGAAGCGATCGGTTTCGGGCAGCGCGCCGCTGCAATCTCCGTTACTCGCTCAGGGGCGCAGCCGTCGATTCCGCGTCTGGCTGAGCTCGAGCCGTAATGTCGTGAGCAGGTGAAGCAGATGAATCGTGTCGGTAACGCTCTAATATCTGGTCGATGAAGGTACGGGCGGCATCGCTGCCCATTTCCTTGACCAGCAGATCGATCGCGATAAGGGTCAACTCTTCTGCTGTCCCGGGGCTGTAGGCGCTCTGGCCTTCGGGCCATTTCACCTTGATGTCGGCATCGATGCTGTGGCTGGTCATGGCGTTCTCGAATTGGCCCATTTTGTCGAAGGTGAAGCGCCGGGCCCAAGGCGTTTCGGCGGTTGTTCGCAAGTAATCGCCGCTGCGTTTCAGTTTAACCAACCCTTGTGACGGACCGCTCTGCGACTTAGGCATAAGAGCTTCCGCGTGGCAAACTATCGGTATTTTTACTGGCGGGCCGCAGGATGAATATTGATCTCAACGATCCAGGACAACTCACTCTTGAGCGTGTTCGGCTATTGCTTGCCAGCGGCAATGGGGCCAGGCACAACCAGTTGAGAGTGAATCGGGCAGGGCAGGCCTGGTTGTCCGAGGTGGTTGGTGGTGCTCAGCTCGACGGACTGTTGTTTCGTCTGGAAACCTGGGCGGCGGGTTCCGGCTGTGTCGGCCCTGCGGCCGCAGAGGACGAGCGATGGGTCCGGCAAGTGTTCAAGGTTCTGCAGGACAACTGGCCCAAGCCTTCCAGCGACTATATTGATCTGTATTGAATAATCCGCCTCACGCAAAATCCAGACACTATTGCCATTTCCCCTGGAAAGGCGACTGGGGCAGACTGGCACGCTTTTGCAACAACTGGCACCAAATGCTGTCGGATCGAACAGCATTCAGTATCCCTAAGGAGGGTTCATGTTTCCTATGCGTGCATCACTGGTGAGCCTGCTGGCTGCCGCGGTTCTGGTCGGCTGCACTAGCGGCGGTAGCGCATCCAAGGCGCCCGAGTCCACCGCCCCAGCTAACACTGACGGTCGCTGTGAGGCCAGCAATGCCGAATTCGCTGTAGGCAAAGCGGCGTCTGCCGAGCTGTTGGAGCAGGCGCGCAAAGCGAGTGGGGCGCAATTGGCCCGCATTCTCAAGCCGACCGACGCTATCACGCTTGAATATCGGTCCGAACGTCTGAATCTGCATGCTGACGATAAGGGTCAGGTCAGTCGCGTCAACTGCGGTTGACCCACGATATTCAGGCACAAAAAAACCCGTCGAATGCGACGGGTTTTTTTCGGCAGAAGAATTACTCTGCGCGAACTTGTGCAGCCTGCATGCCTTTTTGGCCTCGTTCAGCCACGAAAGTCACGGTCTGGCCTTCCTTCAAGGATTTGAAGCCTTCGGATTCGATGGCCTTGAAGTGTACGAACAAGTCGTCGCCGCCACCTTGAGGAGTGATGAAGCCGTAGCCTTTCTCATCGTTGAACCATTTGACGGTGCCGTTTTGGCGATTGGACATGGGGTGTATCTCCAGGAAACTTGATTTTTTTCGGTAGTGCTGTGTCGCCGAGAGCCAACAGGATGCACGGGGACATCATAGTCTAATTATTTACGTGTGGTGGCTTTTAGCTTCGTCGAATGATGATCTGGCGCAAGCTTGAGCCGTATCATCGTCAATTTTTCGGGGCGCATGCGGTCTGTACCGCATTCTGGGCGCGCCTCTTCAGTTTTTCGTCGACGCCCGTCTTGCTATCGAGCTCTTCAATCTCTTGGGTGGTGAAGTTCTTCTCGATGGCGTTAGCCCCGCATTTGCAATGCGCATCTGCAGTGCTGGCGCTGACGCCCTGGCCGGTGGCGACTTGCACGCACTGGTCCATATATTCGCCTTTCTTGCCAGCGGGCCATGGCCCGGCGTTGGCAGCCAGGGGCAGCAGCAAGGTGCCGGCGGCCGCCAGCGCGAGAAGAGAATGAAGTCGCATAACCAGGCACTCCTTGGTTTTTGGTCTCATGGAAGAGTAGGACGCTTCGTTAACTCTGAGCGGGAAAAATCCAAAGGAGTTCACTGGATGGTGCTTTTTCCAAATATTTCCGCTTGTCCCCGTTCAGTCGCGCCGCATGCACCAATCCATGTGCTAGCATGCCGGGCTCGGGTTCGCCGAACGTCTGTTTCGCGCGTTTCCGTACTTACTTTTCTGTTCCAGTCACTCTGGTTCGTTCCCTGGCAGGCATCCGACTTCTGCCACTGTGAGGCAGGCCTTCCGCAAGGAAGGACAGGGGCGAATCGCGTACTGGCTCATCCCAACCCACGTGACCTTTGGTAGGGGTCACCACTAGGAGAGGAGGCGCCATGCCCGTAATTACTCTTCCCGATGGCAGTCAACGCACGTTCGACAAGGCGATTACCGTCGCCGAGGTCGCCGCATCCATTGGCGCAGGTCTGGCCAAGGCCACCCTGGCCGGCAAGGTCGACGGCAAACTCGTCGATGCCTGCGACCTGATCGAGCACGATGCTCGTCTGCAAATCATCACGCCCAAGGACGAAGAGGGGCTGGAAATCATTCGTCACTCCTGCGCTCACCTTGTCGGTCACGCAGTGAAGCAGCTGTATCCAACCGCGAAAATGGTCATCGGTCCGGTCATCGACGAAGGCTTTTACTACGACATCGCCTACGAGCGTCCTTTCACGCCTGAGGACATGGCTGCGATCGAGCAGCGCATGCAGCAGCTGATCGACACCGACTACGACGTCATCAAGAAAGTCACCCCCCGCGCCGAAGTGATCGAAGTGTTCAAGGCTCGCGGTGAGGACTACAAGCTGCGCTTGGTGGAGGACATGCCGGATGAAACGGCGATGGGCCTGTACTACCACGAAGAATATGTCGACATGTGCCGCGGTCCGCACGTGCCGAACACTCGTTTCCTGAAGTCGTTCAAGCTGACCAAGTTGTCTGGCGCCTACTGGCGCGGCGATGCGAAGAACGAGCAGTTGCAGCGTGTCTACGGTACCGCCTGGGCTGACAAGAAGCAGCTGGCTGCCTACATCCAGCGCATCGAAGAAGCTGAAAAGCGCGATCACCGCAAGATCGGCAAGCGCCTCGGTCTGTTCCACCTCCAGGAAGAAGCGCCGGGGATGGTGTTCTGGCACCCGAATGGCTGGACCCTGTACCAGGTTCTGGAGCAGTACATGCGCCAGATCCAGCGCGAAAACGGCTACCTCGAGATCAAGACGCCGCAAGTGGTTGACCGTACCCTGTGGGAGAAATCCGGTCACTGGGCCAACTACGCCGACAACATGTTCACCACCCAGTCGGAAAACCGTGATTACGCGGTCAAGCCGATGAACTGCCCGTGTCACGTGCAGGTGTTCAACCAGGGTCTGAAGAGCTACCGCGAGCTGCCGCTGCGTCTGGCCGAGTTCGGTGCTTGCCACCGCAACGAAGCGTCCGGTGCGCTGCATGGCATCATGCGCGTGCGTGGCTTCACCCAGGACGACGCACACATCTTCTGCACCGAAGAGCAGATGCAGTCCGAATCGGCGGCGTTCATCAAGCTGACCATGGACGTCTACTCCGACTTCGGATTCCAGGATATCCAGCTCAAACTGTCCACTCGTCCGGAAAAGCGCGTCGGTTCCGACGAACTGTGGGATCGTGCCGAGGCTGCGCTGGCCGCTGCCTTGGATAACGCCGGTCTGCCGTATGACCTGCAGCCGGGGGAGGGCGCTTTCTACGGTCCGAAGATCGAGTTCTCGCTCAAGGATTGCCTGGGGCGTGTGTGGCAGTGCGGTACCCTGCAGCTGGACTTCAACCTGCCGATCCGTCTCGGCGCCGAGTACGTTTCCGAAGACAATGGCCGCAAGCATCCTGTGATGCTGCACCGTGCGATCCTCGGTTCGTTCGAGCGTTTCGTCGGAATTCTGATCGAGCACTACGAAGGTGCATTCCCGGCCTGGCTGGCGCCAACCCAGGCGGTGATCATGAATATCACCGACAAACAGGCCGAATTCGCTCATCAGGTGGAAAAAACTCTCACCAATAGCGGATTCCGTGCCAAGTCTGACTTGAGAAATGAAAAGATCGGCTTTAAAATCCGCGAGCATACCTTGCTCAAGGTTCCCTATCTCTTGGTTATCGGAGATCGGGAAGTCGAAACGCAAACTGTCGCTGTGCGTACCCGTGAAGGTGCTGACCTGGGTTCCATGCCCGTCGCCCAGTTCGCGGACTTGCTTGCGCAAGCGGTTTCCCGGCGTGGTCGCCAAGATTCGGAGTAATTACCATTAAGCGTGATATGAGACAGGATAAACGAACTGCACCGAAAGCCCCGATCAACGAGAATATCTCGGCACGCGAGGTTCGGTTAATTGGTGCTGACGGCGAGCAGATTGGCATCGTCTCGATTGATGAAGCGCTTCGTATCGCTGATGAAGCGAAGCTGGACCTGGTAGAAATTTCTGCTGACGCTGTACCACCTGTGTGCCGGGTCATGGACTACGGCAAAAGCCTCTTCGAGAAGAAGAAGCAGCAGGCTGCGGCGAAGAAGAACCAGAAACAGATCCAGATTAAAGAAATCAAGTTTCGTCCAGGGACGGAAGAAGGGGATTACCAGGTAAAACTACGCAACCTGGTACGTTTCCTTAGTGATGGGGACAAGGCCAAAATCTCTTTGAGATTCCGCGGCCGTGAGATGGCTCACCAGGAGCTGGGCATGGAGCTGTTGAAGCGGGTCGAAGTCGACCTTGCCGAATACGGCACCGTTGAACAGCACCCTAAGATGGAAGGACGCCAACTTATGATGGTCATCGCCCCCAAGAAAAAGAAATAACCACCAGGGCACGGCAGGCCTTGCGGTTATGTTTATCAACTGAATGCGGAGTATCCGAACATGCCAAAAATGAAAACCAAAAGCGGTGCCGCGAAGCGTTTCCTGAAAACCGCTTCCGGCTTCAAGCACAAGCACGCTTTCAAGAGCCACATCCTGACCAAAATGTCGACCAAGCGTAAGCGTCAACTGCGTGGTAGCAGCCTGCTGCACCCGTCTGACGTTGCAAAAGTCGAGCGCATGCTGCGCGTACGTTAATTTCGGTCAAAGATAGAGGAAGTAACTCATGGCTCGTGTAAAGCGTGGCGTCATCGCTCGTAAGCGTCACAAGAAAATTCTGAAACTGGCTAAAGGCTACTACGGCGCACGCTCCCGCGTATTCCGTGTTGCCAAGCAAGCGGTCATCAAGGCAGGCCAATACGCCTACCGCGACCGTCGTCAGAAAAAACGTCAGTTCCGCGCTCTGTGGATCGCCCGTATCAACGCTGGTGCTCGTAACAACGGTCTGTCCTACAGCCGTTTGATCGCTGGCCTGAAAAAGGCGTCCATCGAGATCGACCGTAAGGTTCTGGCTGATCTGGCAGTGAACGAAAAAGCGGCGTTTGCTGCGATTGTCGAGAAAGCTAAAGCCGTTCTGGCTTAAGTACCCACGACAATCATTCGCCGCCGGATTCGGCGGCGAATGTTAAACGTCATAAATAGGGGAAGAGCCTGTAAGCTCTTCCCCTATTTCGTATCTGGAGTCTGTACATGGAAAACCTGGATGCGCTGGTCTCCCAAGCCCTGGAGGCTGTGGAACGCGCTGAAGACATCAATGCCCTGGAGCAGATCCGGGTTCAATTCCTTGGCAAGAAAGGCGAACTGACCCAGGTGATGAAGACCCTGGGCAACCTGCCTGCCGATGAGCGTCCGAAAGTCGGCGCGCTGATCAACGATGCCAAGGAACGCGTCACTGAAGTGCTCAATGCACGCAAGACCGCCTTCGAAGAGGCAGAGCTCAGCGCTCGCCTGGCGGCCGAATGCATTGATGTGACCTTGCCGGGCCGTGGCCAGACCTCCGGTGGTTTGCACCCGATCACCCGTACGCTTGAGCGCATCGAGCAATTCTTCACCCACATTGGCTACGGCATCGCCGAAGGCCCTGAGGTCGAAGACGACTACCACAACTTCGAAGCGCTCAACATTCCCGGCCACCACCCGGCCCGGGCAATGCACGATACCTTCTATTTCAATGCGAACATGCTGTTGCGCACCCATACCTCGCCTGTTCAGGTGCGGACCATGGAGTCCTCGCAGCCGCCGATCCGCATCGTCTGCCCTGGTCGCGTCTATCGCTGCGACTCGGACCTGACCCATTCGCCGATGTTCCATCAGGTTGAAGGCCTGCTGATCGATCGCGACATCAATTTCGCCGACCTCAAAGGCACTATCGAAGAATTTCTTCGGGTGTTCTTCGAGAAAGAGCTGGCTGTACGTTTCCGTCCTTCTTTCTTCCCGTTCACCGAGCCATCGGCTGAAGTCGATATCCAGTGCGTGATCTGCAGTGGCAAGGGCTGCCGCGTATGCAAGCAGACTGGCTGGCTGGAAGTCATGGGTTGCGGCATGGTGCACCCGAACGTGCTGCGCATGTCCGGCATCGACCCCGAAGAGTTCTCGGGCTTCGCTTTCGGCATGGGGGCCGAGCGCCTGGCCATGCTGCGTTACGGCGTCAACGATTTGCGCCTGTTCTTCGACAACGATTTGCGGTTCCTTGCGCAATTTCGCTAGGTCGCGCACCCGTAACGAATCTTTAGGAGAGCAGGATGAAATTCAGTGAAAAGTGGCTGCGCGGTTGGGTCAACCCGCAGGTTTCCCGTGACGAGCTGGTAGCTCGTCTGTCGATGGCGGGTCTTGAAGTCGATAGCGTGACCCCGGCTGCCGGCCAATTCAGCGGTATCGTGGTGGGCGAGGTGCTGAGCACCGAGCAGCATCCCGATGCCGACAAGCTGCGCGTTTGCCAGGTGAGCAACGGCAGCGAGACCTTCCAGGTCGTCTGCGGTGCACCAAATGTGCGTCCGGGCCTGAAAATTCCTTTCGCCATGATTGGCGCCGAGCTGCCGGGCGACTTCAAGATCAAGAAGGCCAAGCTGCGCGGTGTCGAATCCAATGGCATGCTCTGCTCGGCGTCCGAGCTGCAGATCAGTGATGACAACGACGGCCTGCTGGAGCTGGCTGCCGATGCTCCAGTCGGTCAGGATATCCGCGAGTACCTGGATCTGGACGATGCCAGCATCGAGGTCGACCTGACCCCTAACCGCGGCGACTGCCTGTCCCTGGCCGGCCTGGCCCGTGAAGTTGGCGCCCTGTACGCTGCGCCGGTTACCCGTCCGGTGGTACCTGCGATCGATGCTGTGCATGACGAAGTGCGTCCGGTCGAAGTGCTGGCGCCTGCCGCTTGCCCGCGTTATCTGGGCCGGGTAATCCGCAATGTCGATCTGTCCCGTCCGACTCCATTGTGGATGGTAGAGCGCCTTCGTCGCGCCGACGTGCGCAGCATTGACGCCGCCGTCGACATCACCAATTACGTGATGCTTGAGCTGGGCCAGCCGCTGCACGCTTTCGACCTCGCCGAGATCAATGGCGGCATCCGCGTCCGCATGGCGGAAGAGGGCGAGAAGCTGGTGCTGCTGGACGGTCAGGAAGTCACCCTGCGTGCCGACACCCTGGTCATCGCCGACCATAGCCGTGCCCTGGCCATCGCTGGCGTGATGGGTGGCGAGCACAGCGGTGTATCCGCGACCACTCGTGACATCTTCCTGGAAAGTGCCTTCTTCGAGCCGATTTCGGTTGCTGGCAAGGCGCGTTCCTACGGCCTGCACACCGATGCCTCGCACCGCTATGAGCGCGGTGTCGATTCGCAGCTGGCCCGCGAAGCCATGGAGCGCGCCACCGGGTTGCTGCTGGAAATCGTTGGCGGCGAAGCCGGTCCGGTCATTGAGGCATTGAGCGAGCAGCACCTGCCGCAAATTGCGCCAATTACCCTGCGCGCCGAGCGCATCACGCAGATGCTGGGTATGGAAATGGCCAGCGCTGAAGTCGAGCAATTGCTCAACGCCCTGGGCCTGAAAACCACCGCTGGCGAAGGCCAATGGCAGGTTGACGTACCAAGCCATCGCTTCGATATCAGCCTCGAAGTCGACCTTATCGAAGAGCTGGGGCGCCTGTACGGCTACAACCGCCTGCCGGTTCGTTATCCGCAAGCACGCCTGGCCCCGCAAGCCCGTGCCGAAGCCCGTGGCGAGTTGCCGGCCCTGCGCCGTCTGCTGGTTGCTCGCGGCTACCAGGAGGCGATCACCTACAGCTTCATCGATCCGAAGCTGTTCGAGCTGTTCACCCCGGGCGTCGATCCGCTGCTGCTGGCCAACCCGATCTCCAGTGACATGGCTGCCATGCGCGCATCCCTGTGGCCTGGCTTGGTCAAGGCGTTGCAGCACAACCTCAACCGTCAGCAGGACCGCGTGCGGATGTTCGAAAGCGGCCTGCGCTTCGTTGGTCAGCTCGAAGGTCTGCAGCAGCAACCGATGCTGGCTGGTGTCGTGTGCGGTAGCCGCCTGCCGGAAGGTTGGGCCAACGGTCGTGACGGCATCGACTTCTTCGACGTGAAAGCGGATGTTGAAGCCTTGCTGAACTCTTCCGGTTCGCTGAACGAGTTCACCTTCGTTGCCGGCAAGCACCCGGCGCTGCACCCGGGCCAGACTGCGCGCATCGAGCGCAACGGTCGTGAAGTCGGCTATCTCGGTGCGCTGCACCCGGAACTGGCCAAGACCCTGGATCTGGATCGTCCCGTATTCCTGTTCGAATTGGTACTCGACGAAGTTGTGGAAGGGCGTCTGCCGAAGTTCCACGAGCTTTCGAAGTTCCCGGAAGTTCGTCGTGACCTGGCGTTGATCGCCGGCCGTGACGTTGCTTCGAACGCGGTGCTTGAAGTAATTCGTGAGAATGCAGGTGAATGGCTCACAGACCTCAGGCTGTTTGACGTCTACCAGGGTAAAGGTATTGATCCTGATAGAAAAAGCCTGGCGGTCGGCTTGACCTGGCAACATCCATCGCGCACTCTTAACGACGATGAGGTGAATGCCACGACTCAAACTATCCTCACCTCGCTCGAACAAAGGTTGAACACCACGTTAAGGAAATAGCGTATGGGTGCTCTGACGAAAGCTGAGATGGCAGAACGGCTGTACGAGGAGCTGGGCCTGAACAAACGTGAGGCCAAGGAATTGGTCGAGCTGTTCTTTGAGGAAATCAGGCACGCTCTTGAAGACAACGAGCAGGTCAAACTGTCCGGTTTCGGCAATTTCGATCTGCGCGATAAACGCCAGCGTCCGGGACGCAACCCGAAAACCGGGGAAGAAATCCCGATCACGGCACGCCGCGTCGTCACTTTTCGTCCAGGGCAGAAACTGAAGGCCCGGGTTGAGGCTTATGCTGGAACCAAGCCATAACGACGAACTCCCGCCTATCCCGGGAAAACGTTACTTCACCATTGGTGAAGTCAGTGAGCTCTGTGCGGTGAAACCGCACGTGCTCCGTTATTGGGAGCAGGAGTTCCCGCAACTCAACCCGGTCAAGCGCCGCGGCAACCGTCGGTATTACCAGCGCCAGGATGTGCTGATGATCCGTCAGATTCGCGCCTTGCTGTACGACCAGGGCTTCACCATTGGCGGTGCGCGTTTGCGTCTGTCCAGCGATGAAGCCAAGGATGACACCACCCAGTACAAGCAACTGATTCGGCAAATGATTGTCGAGCTGGAAGATGTACTGGTGGTTCTGAAGAAGTGACCCAAGTCGGGTTTTGATAGGGTTATGAAAATAATTCTTCCAAAATTCAAAAGGTTAAGGTAGATTCTTCAACGTTCTCGGCAGCATCGGGAACAAAGTTCGGGGCGTAGCGCAGCCCGGTAGCGCACTTGCATGGGGTGCAAGGGGTCGAGTGTTCGAATCACTCCGTCCCGACCAAAAATCCCTAAAAAATCCAGTCATCTATACAGTGGCTGGATTTTTTTATCCAAAGGCGATGTGATTGCGTAGTTCGCCTCAGTTTCATGCGGGAATAGCTCAGTTGGTA
>DQAA01000011.1:0-3425 GCA_003523465.1 Pseudomonas sp. | reverse complement strand
AAGGCCCTTCGGGGCCTTTTTTCATTTCTGGGGGAAATTGCTGAAAACCCAAGGCTTATGACGCAACTGCCGGAATCGTTTTGCCCAAGGCCCGTCTCTTGAGGTGAATAGCCAGGGCCGCAGTCATGACCGGCACCGCAAGAAGCGTGAACATGTCGGTGATCGTCCACCCCCAACCCATGATGATCGCTCCCGAGCCTGCGCCCAGAATCGCCCCCACTCGTCCTATCCCGAAGACCCAGCTGACGCCGGTGGCCCGGATTGGCGTCGGATAATGCCCAGCCCCCAGCGCAAAGCACCCCGCGTTAGCGGACATCAGTACGTACCCCAGCAGGAAGACCAGTGTTCCCATCGCCGCAAACGAGCTGCTGGACAAAGCGATCAGCAGGGTGAACACCGCGCAGCCGGCAAACATGATGCTCACCACCCGGTTTGGTTCGAAGCGGTCCATTTTCAGGCCAACGGTGAAGTTGCCAATGGCGCCGCCCACTTGCAGGATGATTCCCAGGGTGGCGGCCTGTGAATAGGTCATTCCGGCAGCGCTTGCCGCAAGGGGCAGCCAGTTGCTGAGGAAATAGAGGTGGAAGAAGCCCATGAACATCGCCAGCCAGATGGTCAGGGTGCCGAGTCGGTAGCGCCGGTTGAGCAGGGCTGCCGGGCCGCGGATGGTTTCTTCCGTGGCTTCGAGTTCACTGTTGACGAAGTGCGTGGATGAATCGGCGCTGCCCGGAATCAAGGCGTTGGTTGCTGCAACGATTCGTTCATGGGATTGGTTGCGCTGGATCCGGTAGCGAAGCGATTCAGGCAGCCAGACGAGCAACGCCAGGACCAGCAGCAGCGGCAACGCACCACCGGTCACGAACACCGCGCGCCAGCTGTAGAGCTGGATCAGGTGCTCGCTGACCAGCCCGCACAGCGCGCCGCCGAACCCGAAGCCGCACCAGGCCGAGGTGACGATGAGTGAGCGCCTGCGCAATGGCGCGCACTCGGCCAGCAGCGTGGTTATGTTGGGCATGGTTGCGCCCAGCCCCACACCTGTCAGAAAGCGCGTTGCCGTCAGGGCATGCAGGTTGTGAGTGAAGGCGCAGGCCAGGCAGAAGAGGCCAACCAAGGTGACGGCCACTATGATTACCCAACGCCTGCCAAACCGGTCGGCCAAGGGGCCGGCCAGCAATGAGCCGATCGATAGCCCGACGATGCCACTCATCATCAGCGGCCCCAGGTCTGAGCGGTCGATGCCCCAGTCCTGGATCAGCGCCGGAGCGACGAAGCCCATCATCATGGTGTCGAAACCATCCAGCATCAGGATCAGGAGCCCGAGGAACACCACGGTTTTCTGTTGTCTTCCAATCGGACGGTGGTCCAGGAAGGTATGCACGTCCAGCACATTGTTATTCATCTTGTCGTACTCGCGCGGGGGAAAGGGAGGGTGGGGCTTGCGCCCCACACGTTCAACGGGTCATGGCACGCAGCTCTCGAGTGGCGATTTCATCGAGCTTGCCGGACACCGGATCGACCACGGCCAGGTAGTGCTCGTGCACGAAGGCTGCGCTGAGCTTGTGGTTCCAGACGTCCTGCTCGATTGCGGCAAGGGTGCGTTCCAGCGGGTTGCCGAAGCCGCCGCCGCCGGGCTGGGTATGTGACACCACATTGTTGCGCTGGATCTGCATGCCTACCTTGCTTGGCAGGTTGCGGGTCTCTTCGCCTTGTTGCAGTGCGTTGATCGCCGGGCTGGCGGGCAAGCCGCCCTGCAAGCCATAGGGACGGAACTTCATCCGGTCTGCCCGCAGTTGCAGGAAGACGTCGTCGGCCAGGACGCGGTAGCTGCGGGTCACACCCAGGCCACCACGATAGCGCCCGGCGCCGCAACTGTCGGGGACCAGTTCGTACGCTTCGACCCGCACCGGGTGCTGCGCCTCGAGGGTTTCCACCGGGGTGTTGGACAGGTTCTGCGAGGCGTTGGTGATGGCTTCGACGCCGTCGGCATGGGGACGCGCGCCCCATGCGCCGCAGACCATGTCGACGATGATGTAGCCCTCGCCGTTGTCCTTCTTGCCGGACAGGCAGACCACCGTGTTGCCGCCTTCGCCCGCTGCCGGGATATGGTCTGGCACTACCTGGGCCAGGGCACCGAGCATGGTGTCGAACACCCGGTAGCCGGTGAGCGCCCGTGCAGCCACCGCCGCCGGTTCCAGGGGGTTGAGCACGGTGCCTTCCGGCACATGCACGTCCACGCAACGGAACAGCCCCTCGTTGTTCGGCACGTCCCCCTTGAGTGCACAACGCACGCTGAGGTAGGTGCAAGACTTGGTATAGGACAGCGTCGAGTTGATCGCCGCACGAACCTGAGGGGAACTGCCGGTGTAGTCGACGTTGACACGGTCTTCGTGAACCGTGACGGCGACACGCAGCGGGATCGGATCTTCCGACAGACCGTCGTCGTCGATGAAGTCCTCGAACACGAAGGTGCCTTTTGGCCAGCTACGGATTTCTTCCCGTGTCAGGCGCTCGGCATAGTCCAGCAGTTCGGCGAAGTAGCGACGGCTCTCATCCCGGCCGTAGCGGTCAAGCAGGCGGGTCAGTTCGCGGCTACCCACCTGGCAGGCGGCGTATTGCGCCCGCAGATCGCCCAGGACTCGGTCAGGTACCCGCACGTTCTGCGCAATGATGCGCTCCATGATGTCGTTGATCTGGCCCGCTTCGTACAGCTTGACCACCGGAATACGCAGGCCTTCCTGGTAGATCTCGGTGGAGTCGCTGGCGTTGGAGCCCGGCACGCGGCCGCCGACGTCGGTGTGGTGGCAGATGACCACGCTGTAGCCTTCGATCTCGCCCTTATAGAAGAAGGGCGCGAACATGAAGATGTCCGGCAGGTGCATGCCGCCCTGGTAGGGGTCGTTGACGATGACCGCGTCGCCGGGTTGCAGGTTGTCGCCGTAGCGCAGCTTGACCTGGGCCATCGCTTCGGGAATGGCGCCGAGGTGCAGGGCGATGGTTTTCGCCTGGGCGATCATCTGCCCGTGGCGGTCGCAGATAGCTGCCGAGTAGTCCATGACGTCCTTGACGATTTCCGAGCGCGCGGTGCGCAGCACGGTGTAGGCCACTTCGTCGACGATCGAGTCCATGGCGTTCTTGACGACAGCGAAAGTGATGGGGTCGATGGCCTGGCTCATACGCGGGTCTCCTGGATGTCGATGGTGATGTTTCCGATGCTGTCGGCATGGGCGCTGCAGCCAGGCGGAACGACGATGGTGGTGTCATAGGATTCGATGATCAGCGGGCCCTGCACTGGCGTGGCGCCAATGCTCGCCCGTGGGACTACCGGTGTGGGCTGGTAGGCCGAGTCCGCATCGAAGCTGACCAGGCGCTCGCCCTGGGAGCCCTGCAAGGCGGTGGCGTCCACCTTGCAGTCGGCGAACTCCAGG
>DQAA01000194.1 GCA_003523465.1 Pseudomonas sp. | reverse complement strand
GGCGAATTATAGAGAGATTAAATAGGGCGTCAAGCATTAATTTGAAAATGGGTCGCGAAAGAAAAATGCGCAATATATTGCTCATAAATCGTGCGTTTAGCATCATAGATGCATCGTCGGACCTTTCGCACCTCCTCTNNCCTCTCTATATAAGGAATGCCCCACCGCAATGAACACCCAGACCCGCAGCCTCGCCGCAACGCTTTTCCCTGTCGGCGTACTGCTTATTGCAATGGCCTCTATCCAATCCGGAGCCTCGCTGGCCAAAAGCATGTTTCCCCTGATCGGCCCGGAGGGCACCACGACCCTGCGCCTGCTCTTCGCCAGCGTGATCATGCTGCTGTTGCTGCGCCCTTGGCGAGCGAAGCTGAGCGCTCGCACATTGAAGACAGTGATCATCTACGGCGCAGCACTGGGCGGCATGAACTTCCTCTTCTATATGTCCCTGCAGACAGTGCCCTTGGGCATCGCCGTAGCTCTGGAATTCACAGGCCCGCTAGCAGTAGCGCTGTACGCCTCGCGACGATTGGTTGACTTCCTCTGGATCGGCCTGGCCATCATCGGTTTGCTGCTACTGATCCCGATCGGTCAAACCAGTCTCGGTATCGACCCACGTGGAGCTGCTTATGCACTGAGCGCTGGAGTTTGCTGGGCACTGTACATTCTTTACGGACAGAAGGCCGGAGCGGAAAACGGCATCCAGACTGCTGCACTCGGCGTGGTCATCGCTGCGCTGTTCGTCGCCCCCATCGGTATTGCCCAAGCCGGCAGCGCACTGCTCAACCCGGCACTGATTCCGGTTGCCCTGGGAGTGGCAATTCTATCCACCGCCCTCCCATACAGCCTGGAGATGGTCGCCCTGACCCGCTTGCCCGCCCGCACGTTCGGCACCTTGATGAGCATCGAGCCCGCTTTTGGCGCCCTCTCCGGCCTTCTATTCCTCAACGAGGTCCTGAGCCTCGCGCAATGGCTGGCGATCGGCGCGATCATAACGGCCTCTGTGGGCGCCACGCTGTCCATGCGCAAAGACACGCCTCCCCCCGTAGCAGTCGACTGATTGAGAAATATTTTCATTTAAATTGTCGTAGTGATTGTGCCTGGGGGGCTACCCTGTTTAACTGTGTGCCGTGTTTTATTTTGAATTTTCGACTCGACTCAAGGACGAACAAGTATCAGGAAGATGCGACTCGAACGAACACGGGCGCAGATCCGCGCAGCGTTAAGGACAGGAATGAAACGAATTTTGCTCATCCTAGCTATCCTGGCAGTGGCCGGTTGTGCCGCCACAGCCAAGGACGAAGTCAAGCGTGGCAAGAAGGGGCTGCACATCAACTGCTCCGGCCTGTCGTCCTCCTGGAACAGGTGCTACAGCAAAGCGGAATCCTCCTGCGGAACCAAGGGTTACCGCGTCATCGCCAAGTCCGGTGACAACGATGAAGAGCCAGGCGACTATCCTTTTGGCATCAACCCAGCCGGGTATACCAGTCGCAGCATGATCGTCATCTGCAAATAAGAAAGGGCAACCTGCGGGTTGCCCTTCTCGTTTCCCCCTACGCTAGGCGACTGCCCGGGTCCTTTCCCGCAGCCACTCCAGCGCCGCACCCTCCAGAAGCGGCTCCAGACGCCGACGCACCTCGCTGTGATAGGCATCGAGCCATGCCGCATCCTCGCCGCCAAGCAAATCAAGCGACAGGCAACGGGTATCGATCGGACACAACGTCAGCGTCTCGAACTCCAGAAAATCGCCAAACGCGCTCTTGCCCGAATCGCGGTTGAACACCAGGTTCTCGATTCGCACTCCCCATTGCCCTGGTCGATAGGTACCCGGCTCGATCGAAGTGATCATGCCGACCTGCATCGACGTATGCGGCGTGACCGCAGCCTGGTAGGCAATCGTCTGCGGCCCTTCGTGAACGTTCATGAAATACCCGACACCATGACCGGTGCCATGTCCGTAATCCACATGCTCCGCCCACAGCGGAGCGCGGGCGATGGCATCGAGCAGCGGTGAGGAAATCCCCCGGGGAAACTTCGCACGCGACAGCGCGATCATGCCCTTGAGTACCCGCGTGCAGTCCTGCTTCTGCTCGTCGCTCGGCGTACCGATCGGCACCATGCGAGTGATATCGGTGGTTCCGCCCAGATACTGACCACCCGAGTCGATCAGCAGCAGGCCATCGCCTTCGATACGCGCGAAAGACTCCGGCGTGGCGTGATAGTGCGGCATCGCACCATTGGCATTGAAGGCAGCAATGGTCGCGAAGCTCAGGCAAACGAAATCCGGACGCCGTGCCCGAGCTGCGGTCAGTTGCACGTCGACGTCCACCTCTGTGACTACCTCGCGCCCCTGGGTCGACTCGAACCAGGCAAAGAACTCACATAATGCAGCGCCGTCCTGCTCCATGGTCCTGCGGATATGCGCCAGGTCTGCCCCACTCTTGCGAGACTTGGCCAGCGTTGTCGGGTTGATCCCCTCCACCAGGCGGACATCTTGCGCAAGACTGGCCAGCAGGCCACTGGTGACCTTGGCCGGATCCACCAACAGGCGGCTACCCGAGGGGATCCCGGCAAGACCGGCGGCCACCTCACGATAATCGCGCAACTCGATGCCCTCCCCGGCCAGCATCTGGCGCAGTGGCCCATCCACTTTGCTTTCAGCGACGAACAGGATCGCTTCGTCCTGGCTGATCAGCGCGAAAGAAACGAATACCGGGTTGTAGGACACGTCACTGCCACGGAGATTGAACAGCCAGGCGATATCGTCAAGGGTGGCAAGGAAATGCCAATCGGCACCACGCTCGGCCATGGCCTGACGCAACGCTGTCAGCTTCTCGCGACGGCCTAGGGTGGCATGCGGCGGCAAATGGGCATACACCGGATTGGTCGGCAGCGCCGGACGATCAGGCCAGATCTGTGCAAGCAGATCCTTGTCCAGCAGCAAGCTAACCTGACGCGCCTGCAGACGCTCAGCCAACTGCCGAGCGGAGGCCAGTGCCATTACCTCGCCATCGACCGCGACCACGCCGTTTGCGGGAGTATTCTCCGCCAGCCAATCCAGCGGACCTGGCCGACCCGGTTGCTGCTTGACCAGCTCGATACCGGTGCCGGCGAGCTCCTGCGTGGCCTGCTCCCAATAACGACTGTCGGCCCACAGGCCGGCGAAATCCCCGGTCAACACCAGGGTACCGACCGACCCCTGAAAACCGGAAAGCCACTTGCGCCCTTGCCAGTACCCCGGCAGATACTCGGAAAGATGGGGGTCCGCGGAAGGCACCAGCAGTGCATCGACCCCTTCGTTGCGCATCACCTGACGCATGTGCGCCACGCGTGTCCTGATCGCATCCTGCGTTGTCGGTTGACTGTTCATGCTTGCTCCTTTCATCACCACGGCCTTGTATTCCAGGCCGCAGATAATGGAGCAGCCCTTAGCCTCGGGCAACACCCCAGAACGGTGCAGGATGCACTGCTGCATGGATGGCAGCCACCGCCTGTTCAACGTCCGACACACTGGTGAAACGCCCCAGGCTCAGGCGAATCGTCTGCCCCGCCAGATAGGCGTCATGCCCAAGTGCCAGCAACACATGCGACGGTGCCGCACTCCCGGAATTACAGGCTGACGTGGAAGAAAATGCCAGTGTCTCGCCGAGCGCCGAGAGATCCAGGGAGTCGCCGCTGAAGGTCAGGCTGAGGGTGTGGGGAATGGACTGCTCAGGGCTGCCATTGATCAGAAGCCCGGAAATACCCTGCAAATTCTTCAGAAAATACACACGCAGATATCGGATGCGGTCCAGCTCTTGCTGCTGCACCTCACCGGCCAACGCAAAAGCAGCCCCCATCGCGGCGATCTGATGGGTCGCGAGCGTCCCCGAGCGCAGACCACCTTCGTGACCACCGCCGTGGATCTGCGCCTGCAGCAGCGGGCGCGCACGCTCGCCAACATACAACGCGCCGATACCCTTGGGCCCGTAGACCTTGTGCGCGGAAAACGACACCAGGTCCACCGCCCAGCGCTCCAGGTCGATCACCACCTTGCCCGCCGCCTGGGCCGCATCGACATGCAGCAATGCACCATGCCCACGGACGACCTCGCCAATGCGCTGGACATCATTGACCGTGCCCAGCTCGTTGTTCACCAGCATCAGCGAAACCAGGAAAGTGTCCGGCCGCAGCGCTGCGGCCACCGCTTGTACCGTGATGAGCCCCTGGGCATCCGGCGCGAGGTAAGTGACGTCGAACCCGGCCTCCTGCAACTGACGTGCGCTATCCAGCACAGCCTTGTGCTCGATGCGGCTGGTGATTACATGCCCGCCGCGGCGTCCCTGCGCCACCCCCTTGATCGCGAGATTGTTCGATTCGGTCGCTCCGGATGTCCACACCAGTTGCTCAGGACGCGCCCCGACCAATCCCGCGACCTGCGAACGAGCCAGTTCCACAGCTTGACGCGCCTGCTGGCCATAACGGTGGGAACTGGACGCAGGATTGCCGAAATTGCCCGACGCGCCCAGACACTTGACCATCACCTCGATGACTCGCTCGTCGACGGGTGTCGTGGCGGCATAGTCGAAATACAGCGGCAGATTTTCCATGGTTCAAGGCTCTCTGGCAGTTGTCGCCCCGGAAAGCGTCGCGCCCTCCGATCCTGAAGGAGATAGTGCCTCAAACGACATAGAACCAATAATTATCAATTTTCATATTTGTATAACTTATAGATCTATATGTGATCCGGCGCTGAACTTACCCGGACTCCAGCGCTTCAGAAGAGTTATCCCCTCCTGATGGAGCGCCGAACCATGCCCCGCCGGACCGACCGCAAGCACGGTGTGCTACTGCTCGATAACCGGGAAAGCACACCCGATCACGAACGCGCCGTGCATCGCAAACTGGCTGAACACCTCGCCGCACTTCTGCTCACCGATGTGGTGGAACAAGCCGTAAGCGAGCACGACCCACTCTATTACCTGCCGACCACCACGCTGATAGACCCCGGATACTCCCGACAACTCGGCATCACGTCGATTGACGACTTCTTCGGCGGCCTTGTCCCCCATCCCTACATGGCAACCAAGGCCATCTCGCACCCGTTGCCCGCCGGCGCGATTTTTCCCAAAGGCTGGACGGACGACTTCGCCCGTCGTGCCAGCGATGCCCTGCTCAAGGGCTACACCGTATTCAGCATCGAGGATGCCCACACCGCGGCTGCGCTGCTCTTGCGCGATGGCCCCCTGCGCCTGAAACCGGTGCGCGCCACCGCCGGGCGCGGACAGAAAGTGGTGAAGAGCATGGCGGCCCTCGAAACAGAACTGCAGCATCTGGACCCTGACGAATTGGCGCTCTGGGGCCTGGTACTCGAAGAAAACCTCGACAACGTTGAAACCTTCAGCGTCGGCCAGGCCCTGGTTGGGGGAATCATCTGCAGCTACTACGGCATCCAGCACCTGACCCGCGATCATCAGGGTGAATCGGTCTACGGCGGCTCTGACCTGGTGCTGGTAAGGGGCGATTACGACAACCTGCTGCAACTCGAACTGGAAGACCCGTTGCGCCTGGCCATCACCCAGG
>DQAA01000192.1 GCA_003523465.1 Pseudomonas sp. | reverse complement strand
GGCCGATGCAGGTCCGCAGCAGGTCCGCGTGGCCGGCTCGCTGCCGCCGCTGTTCGGTTCCTACCGTCCTGATCTGTACCAGCCCGAGCGTGTTGTCGAAGTCTTGACCCCGCTGGTCGAAGGGTTGTCCGAGTACGTCGACCTGTGGCTGGCGGAAANNAACCCAGAGCGCCATTGCTGAGGTCCAGGCGATTCGCGCCGGTCTGCCGCAGGATGGCAAGCCGTTCTGGGTGTCCTTCACCCTGCAGGACGAGGATGTGGATAACGTGCCGCGCCTGCGCTCCGGCGAGCCGGTCAGCGAAGCCGCCGAGGCCGTTGCAGCCCTGGGCGTGCAGACCCTGCTGTTCAACTGCAGCCAGCCGGAAGTGATCGGCGATGCCATCGATGCCGCTCTGGCGACCTTCCAGCGCCTGGGTGTGGATATCTCCGTCGGCGCCTACGCCAACGCTTTCCCGCCGCAGCCCAAGGACGCCACCGCCAACGACGGCCTGGACGAACTGCGCGAAGACCTCGACCCGCCCGGCTACCTGCACTGGACGCAGAACTGGCGCCAACGCGGCGCCAGTCTGCTGGGTGGATGTTGCGGGATCGGCCCGGAGCACATCGAGCTCCTGGCCAAGCAACTGAAGTAAGCCCTCACGCTTCGGCGCGACAGGCCTCCAGCGTCCTGAGCTGACCCTCGGGCCGCTGGTTGTCGACGCTCAGCCAACGCTCATAGGCGGCGCCGATGGCCGGCCACTCGTCGTCGGTGATGGAATACCAGGCCGTGTCGCGGTTCTGGTCCTTGACCACCATATGCTTGCGGAACACCCCTTCGTAGCTGAAGCCGAAACGCTCCGCCGCGCGCTTGGAGCGGGCGTTGGCGTCGTTGCACTTCCACTCCAGCCGGCGATTGCCCAGTTCGAACGACAGCTTGCTCAGCAGGTAAACCGCCTCGGTGCCCTTTGGCGTGCGCTGCATCGCCGCGCCGAAGGCGATATGCCCCACCTCGATGCGGCCCTGGGCCGGGACGATGGACATCAGGCTGAGAATGCCCTGGACCTGCCCGTTGGCCAGGTCGACCACGCTGTAGAACAGCGGATCGCGGCTCGCCGCGTTGTCTTCCAGCCATTTATCGAATGGCGCGCGCTCGGTGAAGGGCCCGTAAGGCAGATAGTCCCACAGCTTGTGGTCGGCCTCGCGGCCTTGCAGGACTTCCCACAGATCGTCGCCATGCCGGCTCGGATCGAGTTTTTCCAGGCGGATAAAACGACCGGTCAACGTCTCGGCCTGGGGTTCCCTGGCTGGCTGCCAGTTCAGCTTCGTACTCATGACATGCACCTCGGCCTGTTAGATCTGCTTGCGGAACTGGATGAAGCCAGGACGCTCGGCAACCTGCTCGTACAGGGAAATCGCCGTGGCGTTGGTCTCGTGGGTCAGCCAGTGCACTTTGACGCATCCGGCGGCCTTGGCCGTAGCGTAGACGTGCTCGATCAATTTCCGACCAACGCCCAGGCCGCGCTGCTGGCCGTCGACGTAGAGATCCTGCAGGTAGCAGGAGTTTTCCACAGACCAGTTGGAGCGATGGTAGATCCACTGGACCATGCCCACCGCCTCGCCATCGACCCAGGCCAGGGCGGCATTGGTCGGCTCGGCGGGATCGAGGAAGCGCTGCCAGGTCACGGCGCTGATTTCGTCGGCAAGCGTCGTCTCGTAGAAGCGCAGGTAGGCCTGCCACAACGGGTACCAAGCATCGTGGCTGGCGGCGGTGACCGGGAGGATCTGTACGTTGGACATGGGGCGCGTTCCTTACGGTTGCTGCATCAGGGCAGCGAGGTTGTTGTCTAGCGGATCGCTACTGGCGGCCAGGCCGCTGCGTACGCCTTCGTGATCGATGGCCGAGCGGTTCTGGCTCAGCTTGCGGTTGCATTGCAGGCGCTCGATGGGAATTTCGAAGCCGACGATGGCCTTGAGCATGCCCTCCAGATAGTCGGCCGGAGCATCGTCCACCGACCAGGGGCGCTCGCGGCCTTGTTCATGCCGGTCGCTGAGGCGACGGACAATGTCCAGCAGTGGCGCTGCGCTGTGGATAACCTTCGGAACGCCCCAGGCATGCACGGCGACGTAGTTCCAGGTCGGCACGGTGCGCGGATCCTCAGCTTTGCTCGGGTAGAAACCGGGGCTGACGTAGGCGTCGGCGCCGGGGAACACCACCAGCACCTCGGCGCCGCTTTCCAGCTCGTGCCATTGCTTGTTGCCTCGGGCCAGATGGCCGTAGAGCGTGCCATTGGCACCTGTCTGCGGATCCAGCAGCAGGGGCACATGGGTGGCCTGCAGGCCTTGTTCCCCATGGGTCACCAGAACGGCCAGGCGGGTATTGCCGATGTGTTCGTGCAGGCTTTGCAGGTCGTCGTCTCTGAAGGCGCGGGGCGTATACATGGAGAATATTTCCTTGGCGAATGGCCACATCCTAGGCAGGCTATTGGTTCAGTGTAAGAGCCATTACAGGCCATTTTTCTGGGTCCAATCACCATGATCGAACCGTCCGTTTCCCTGCCTTTCGATCCCTCCGGCATCGTTCTCGATCGCCGCCAGGGCCTGACCCGCCAGCTTTACCAGGCCCTGCGTGCTCGCGTGCTGGACGGGCGCCTGGGCAGTGGCACGCGCTTGCCGGCGAGCCGGGACATGGCGGTGATCCTCGGGCTCTCGCGCAACAGCGTGGTTCGCGCCTACGACCAGTTGTACGCCGAAGGTTTCATCGAAAGCTGGGTGGGCGACGGGACCTACGTCAGTCAGCTGCCAAAACTATCCACAAAAGTATCCACAGGGTTATCCCGGGGTTTATCTACAGGGTTATCCACAATTTCAGCGGAAAATACTGTCGATTCATCCAGTAAAGTTATCCACACCGCTCCGATTTTTCGTCTCGAAAACCACCATTTGCCTACGCCACGGACCGGTCCGCCCCGGGCATTTCGCGTCGGTGTGCCGGCCTTCGACCTGTTCCCGTTCGAGGTCTGGGCCAAGCTGCAGGCGGGTTTCTGGCGAAATCCACAGGCGGAGCTGCTGGGCTACGGTGATCCGGCGGGGGAACCGCTGCTTCGCGAACTCATCGCCGCCTACCTGCGTCGTTCGCGGGGGCTTTCCTGCAGGCCTGAGCAAATTGTGATCACCACTGGCGCACAGCAGGCCATAAGCCTTTGTGCACAGTTGCTGCTGGAGCCTGGCGTGGGCGTGGCTGTGGAAAACCCGGGCTATCGCGCTGCCGGATGTGCCTTCGGCGTGACCGGGGCGACGATGCACGGCGTGGCGGTGGATAACGACGGACTCGATTGCACGGCGCTGGCGCAGCTCAAGGACTGCCGGATGGCTTATGTCACGCCATCGCACCAGTATCCCACCGGCGTGGTGATGAGCCTGGCCCGACGCCTGGAATTGCTGGCCTGGGCCGAGCGCAACGATGGCTGGATCGTCGAGGACGACTACGACGGTGAGTACCGCTACAGCGGCGCGCCATTGGCACCCCTGGCGGCGCTGGACCGCAGTGGGCGGGTGCTGTACGTGGGGACTTTCAGCAAGGTGGCGTTCCCGGCGTTGCGCCTGGGATACCTGGTGTTGCCAAGGCAACTGGTGGAGCCGTTTTCCCGCGCAAGGGCGCTGATGGTGCGGCATTCCGAGGCGGGCACGCAGACGGTGATGGCGCAGTTCATGGCCCAGGGGCATTTCCAGCGGCATATCCGGCGCATGCGGCGGGCGGCGTTGAGTCGCCGGAATGCGCTGATGGCGGGCTGGCCTGTGGATATACCGGGTGTCGGCGCATTGCCGGAGATGGTCGCCGGGCTGCATGTGAAGGTGGATGTGGATAACCCGGAGCGGGAAAGGTGGCTGGTGGAAAAGGCTCTGGAAGTGGGGGTTGAGCTGAACGGGTTGGGGGATTACTGGTTGCCGGGGACTGTGGATAAGACCGCGGGGCTGGTGCTGGGGTTTGCGGCAGTGGGGGAGGTTGGGATTGCCGAAGCTTTGGGCAAGCTGAGGAAGGTGTGGAAGGGGTGAAGATCTTTAGTGTTCTTCAGGGCCTTATCGCCGGCAACGCCGGCTCCCACAAGGTTCAGCGGTGCATTCGAAATCTGTGGGAGCCGGCGTTGCCGGCGAT
>DQAA01000506.1:4230-5117 GCA_003523465.1 Pseudomonas sp. | reverse complement strand
TGCGGCTGCGGATCAGCGGGCAGGACCGCGAGGCGCCGGACCTGGCCGCGCTGTTTGCGGCGCTGGGAGGCAAGGTCAGCCTGTTGCAGGGCGGGATCGAGCCGATTCAGGAGCGGGCGTTGGGGCAGTTGGTGATTTCGGTGTCCGCTTCGGTGCATTCACATGACGTGATTATCCAGCGCGCCCGCAACTGGGCGGCGCAAGTGGAGGTGCTGGGCTANNTATGTGGATTGATCGCTTGTTGCAGGGGGTGATCGACACCTTGCTGATGGTCGGCGTTTCGTCGTTGATTGCCTTGCTGGTGGGGATTCCGCTGGCGGTGATCCTGGTCACCAGCGGCAAGGGCGGGATCTTCGAAGCGCCCAACGTAAACCGCGTGCTGGGGGCGTTCGTGAACCTGTTCAGGTCGATCCCGTTCCTGATCTTGATGGTGGCGCTGATTCCGTTCACCCGGTTGATCGTCGGCACCACTTACGGGGTCTGGGCGGCGGTGGTGCCGTTGACCATTGCCGCGACACCATTCTTCGCGCGGATTGCCGAGGTCAGCCTGCGCGAGGTGGATCACGGGCTGATCGAGGCGGCGCAGGCGATGGGCTGCCGGCGTTGGCATATCGTCTGGCATGTGTTGTTGCCGGAGGCACTGCCGGGGATCGTTGGCGGGTTCACCATTACCCTGGTGACCATGATCAACTCGTCGGCCATGGCCGGGGCGATTGGTGCCGGGGGGTTGGGGGATATTGCCTATCGGTATGGGTACCAGCGGTTCGACAGCCAGGTGATGTTGACGGTGATAGTCATGCTGGTGGTGCTGGTGGCGTTGATTCAGGTGAGTGGGGATCGGTTGGCGCGCAGGCTGAACAAGCGTTGATCTTCCGGGCCTCATCGCT
>DQAA01000506.1:0-4203 GCA_003523465.1 Pseudomonas sp. | reverse complement strand
CGGTGCACGCGGTCACTGTGGGAGCTGGCTTGCCAGCGATTGGCCGGTCCAGACACAACAGGAATCAGTGACTCCCCTCCCCAAGCCAGTCTCAGGACTACCTTGAGTTTTCCACATTCAAGGAGCGAGACATGGACCGTCCCTCTTCCCACCGCCTGCGCCGTGGCCGGGTTTCAGAGCCTGGCAGGCTGTATGTACTGACCACTGTCGTCGAACAGCGAGACCCGATTTTCAGCAACCTTAACCTGGCCCGACTGGTGATCCACCAGCTTCGGGAAACAGAACGGGAAGGCAGCGCCATTTCCCTCGCCTGGGTGGTGATGCCTGATCACCTGCATTGGCTGATCGAGCTGAGGAATGTGACCCTCAAGACCTTGATGCGGCGGTTCAAGTCCCGGAGTACCTGTGTGGTCAACAAGGCCTGTGGCAGACAGGGAAAGCTCTGGCAGCAGGGGTTTCATGACCGGGCGCTGAGGCGGGAGCAGGACATCGTGGCAATTGCCCGATACATCGTTGCCAATCCGATCCGGGCTGGCCTGGTCAGGAAGGTAGGTGATTACCCCCATTGGGATGCGGTGTGGCTGTAGGCCCTATCGCTGGCAAGCCAGCTCCCACAGGGGCCAGGACAGGTCCATGGACCTGTGGTGTTGCAGGCACACCCTGATGCTGAGAGCACCACCAAACCTGTGGGAGCTGGCTTGCCAGCGATGAGGCCATCAAGAGCAACACATGCCTCAAGCCTTCTCCGGCTCCTTGATCTTGTACCAGGCCACATACAACGCCGGCAGGAACAACAGCGTCAGCAAGGTCGCGACGATGATCCCGCCAATCATCGCGTAGGCCATCGGCCCCCAGAACACTTCCCGGGCGATCGGGATCATCCCCAGGCTCGCAGCCGCCGCCGTGAGCAGGATCGGCCGGCGCCGGTGATTGGTCGCTTCCACCACCGCATCCCAAGGCGCATACCCCTGGGCTTCGTATTCGTCGATCTGCGTTACCAGAATCACCGAGTTGCGGATGATGATGCCGATCAGCGCGAGAATCCCGAGGATGGCGACGAAGCCCATCGGCGTCCCCGTGGGCACCAGCGCCAGCACCACGCCGATCAGCCCCAGCGGCGCGACACTAGCCACCAGGAACAGCTTCTGCACGCTGTGCAACTGAATCATAAGGAAGGTCGCCATGAGGAACAGCATCAGCGGAATGACCTTGTTGATCGGCCCCTGGGCCTTGGCACTCTCTTCCACCGTACCGCCAGTCGCCACTTCGTATCCCGCCGGCAGCTTGCTGGCGAATTCCTCGATGCTCGGCTTGAGCTGCCCCACCAGGTCGGTCGGCTGGATTTCATCCCGCACCGAGGCCTTGATGGTGATGGTCGGCTTGCGGTCACGCCGCCATACCAGCGGTTGCTCCAGCTCGTACCGCACCGTGGCAAACGCCAGCAGCGGGATCGAGGTGCCGCTCGGCGTGACGATCTGCAGGTTCTGCAAGGTCTGCGGCGAGCCGCGCTCGCTGTCTTCGGCCCGCGCCACCACGTCGATCAGGTAGATGCTGTCATTGACCTCGGTGACCGGCGCACCACTGACGATGGCCTGCATCACGTTCGCCACATCCTCCGACGACAACCCGAGCTGGCGCGCCTTGTCCTGGGCGATGTCGATGCGCAGCACCTTACCCGGTTCGTTCCAGTCGTAGATCATGTCGCCGATGTGCGGGTTGCTGTCGAGCAAGGTGGCCAGGTCGATGGCGTGCTTGCGCACCAGGTCGATGTCCTTGCCACTGACCCGATACTGGATCGGCCGCCCCACCGGCGGGCCCATTTCCAGGGACTGGACGTTGCTGCCGATGCCGATGAAGTCATCGCGCAGGCGCTTTTGCAGCCGCGCCTTGAGCGCCTCGCGGGATTCCATGTTCTTGCTCACCACCACCAGCTGGGCGTAGTAAGGGTTCTGCAGTTGCTGGTCCAGCGGCAGGTAGAAACGCACCGCGCCCTGGCCGATATAGGAACTCCAGTGAACGATGTCCGGGTCGTCCTTGAAGCTCGCTTCAAGCCGGTCCACCGCCTTGCGCGTCTCGGCGATCGAAGCGTTCTGCGGCAGGTTGAGGTCCACCAGCAGCTCCGGCCGGTCGGACGCCGGGAAGAACTGGTTCTGCACGAAACGGATGCAGAAGATCGACAAGGCGAAGATCAGCACGGTCGCGACGATGGTCAGCCAGCGGTGGCGCATGCACCAGACCAGCCCGCCGTGGAAGCTGTTGCCGACCCAGCCGGGCTTTTCCTCGTGCTTCTTGAGCTTGGTGCTGAGCAGGTGCACGCCGAGCACCGGGGCGAACAGCACCGCGACGATCCACGAGACGATCAACGCCACCGCGATCACCGCGAACAGGGTGAAGGTGTACTCCCCCGCCGAGCTGGCATTGAGGCCGATGGGCACGAAGCCGGCCACGGTGACCAGGGTCCCGGTGAGCATGGGGAAGGCCGTGGAGGTGTAGGCGAACGTGGCCGCCTGCTCCTTGGTCTCGCCCATTTCAAGGCGCGTGACCATCACCTCGACCGTGATCATGGCGTCGTCCACCAGCAGGCCGAGGGCGATGATCAGGGCGCCGAGGGAGATCCGCTGCATGGTGATGCCGCTGTACTCCATGAACACGAAGACCATCGCCAGCACCAGCGGAATCGAGCAGGCCACCACCAGCCCGGCACGCAGGCCGAGGCTGACGAAACTCACCAGCAGGACGATCACCACCGCCTCGAACAGCGCGCTGGTGAAACCGCCGACCGCCTCCTTCACCACCACCGCCTGGTCGGACACGGTGTACACCCCGACCCCCACCGGCAGGTCGGTGATGAGCTGGTCCATGCGCTCCTGCAGCAGCTTGCCGAACACCTGCATATTGCCGCCGGCCTTCATGCCGATCGCAAGGCCGATGGCCTCATGGCCGTTGTAGCGGAACTGCACCGTGGGCGGATCGACATAGCCGCGACGGATATCGGCGATATCGGCCAGGCGATAGAAGCGATCGTTGAGCCGCAGATTGACCTCGGCCAGGTCTTTCTCGGAAGCGAACTGGCCGCTGGTACGCACCGAAATCCGCTCCGGCCCGGCCTCGATCACCCCGGCCGGGGTCACCGCGTTCTGCGCCTGCAGCGCCTGCACCACCTGGCCCTGGTCGATCCCCAGGGCGGCCAGCTTGCGGGTGGAGAAGTTGAGGTAGAGCACTTCGTCCTGGGTGCCGATCATCTCGATCTTGCCCAGGTTGGGCACGGTGCGGATCTCGCCGCGGACCTGCTCCACATAGTCGCGCAGCTCGCGCATGCTCAGGCCGTCGGCGGTGAAGGCGTAGATCGAGCCATACACGTCGCCGAATTCGTCGTTGAACCCCGGGCCCTGGATGCCCTTGGGAAACTCGCCGCGAATGTCCTGGACCTTCTTGCGCACCTGGTACCAGATTTCCGGGATGTCGCCGGCCTTGGTGGTGTCGCGCAGGTACACGTAGACCGTGGATTCACCGGGGCGGGTGTAGCTTTTCACATAGTCGAGGGAGTCCAGCTCCTCGAGCTTCTTCTCGATACGGTCGGTGACCTGCAACAGGGTTTCGTCCTGGGTCGCGCCGGGCCAGCGGGTCTGGATGACCATGGTCTTGATGGTGAAGGACGGGTCTTCCTCACGCCCCAGGTTGAGGTAGGAGAACACCCCCATCAGCAGCGCGACGAACATCATGTACCAGACGAACGACTGGTGCCGCAGGGCCCATTCGGAGAGGTTGAAGCTGCCTTTCATCGAGTCCCTTCCTCATCGACCATGACCTTTTGCCCAGGTTTGAGGCTGTTCACGCCGGCAGTGACGATCCGCTCGCCGGGCTGCACTCCCGACCCCAGCAATACCGAGCCCTGCCCGCGTTCCAGCACCTGCACCTCACGGGGGTTCACCACTTTCTGCCGGGTGTCGACGATCCACACCTGGCTCTTGCCATCCACCTCCTGCAAGGCGCTGGCGGGAATTTCGCTGTGCGGGGACACCGACGTGCTCAGGGTGACGCTGATCGAGGTGCCGAGGCGGAAGCCGTCGGGGGTCTCCTGCAGGGTCAGGCGGGCGCGCCGGGTACGGGTGCTGGCGTCGGCCTGGGGCTCGACTTCGCGGACCACCGCGCGGGTGCGGATGCTGTTGTCGAGCTGCGCCATGACGGTGAATTCGACGCCCT
>DQAA01000357.1 GCA_003523465.1 Pseudomonas sp. | reverse complement strand
TGCGCAGCCGCGAGGCCGATGCCCGTGCCCTGCCGCCGGCGCTGGACGAGATGCACCGGGCCCTGCTCGACGACTTCGCCCCGGTCATCGAAGACCGCGCCCTGGAAAGCGACCTGCGCCACTGCCTGCAACGCATCGCCCAGCAACACTGGAGGCTCCATGCGTAGTCAGGGCGTTCTCCACGTCGATACCGAAGTGCTGGTGCCGTTCTTCGACGTCGACAGCATGCTGGTGGTCTGGCACGGGCACTACGTGAAGTACCTGGAAGTGGCGCGCTGCGCCCTGCTCGACCACCTCGGCCACAACTACGTGCAGATGCAGGACTCCGGCTACGCCTGGCCGGTGATCGACCTGCAACTGCGCTACATGCGCGGCGCCACCTTCGGCCAGCGCCTGGTGGTGCGGGCCAGCCTGGTGGAGTGGGAGAACCGCCTGAAGATCAACTACCTGATCAGCGACGCGGTCACCGGCGAGCGCATGACCCGCGCCAGCTCGGTGCAGGTGGCGGTGCATATCGCCAGCCGCGAGATGCAGCTGGCCTCGCCGCAGGTGATGCTCGACGCCGTACAGAAGGTGCTGGCATGAGCCGCTTGCTGCTGTCCCTCGGACTGATGCTGTGCTGTGGCCTGGCCCACGCCTTCGGCCTCGAAGACCTGCGCAAGCAGTTGAGCGAGCCGGAAGTGATCAAGGGCCCGTTCATCCAGGAAAAACACCTGCGCGCCCTGCCCCAGCCGCTGGTCAGCAACGGCCAGTTCGTCCTGGCCCGCGACCACGGCCTGCTGTGGCTGCTGCAAACCCCGCTGAAGCAGGACTACCGCCTCAACGCCAGCGGCATCGCCCGCCGCGATGCTTCCGGCTGGCAGGTGATTCCGACCCGCACCGCCGGCACCGAGCAGAACAAGCTGTTCTTCGCCGTGCTGCAAGGCGACAGCAGCGGCCTGGAGCGTGATTTCGAGCTGGCCCTGCAAGGCGACGCCAAGGACTGGCAACTGCGCCTGACCCCGCGCTCGCTGGTGCTCAAGCAGATCTTCACCGGCATCCAGATCCACGGCGGCCAGTTCGTCGACCGCATCGAACTGCTGGAAACCCAGGGCGACAGCACCGTGCTGCGCATGCCGTCGAGCGTGAGCGCGAAAATGACCGACGCGGAGCGCCACGATCTTGTCGATTGAGCGCCTGCTGCCGCGCCTGTTTCTTCTGTTGCTGGTCGGGGTCATGGCCCTGGCCGGCTGGCAGTGGACACGCGGCTCGGCCTTGTCGGCGGACCTGATGACCCTGGTCCCCGGCGCCACCGAGGACCCGCTGGTCAAGCGCGCCGAGCAACGCATGCAGGAACCGCTGAACCGGGAAATGCTGGTGCTGGTGGGGCATGCCGAACGCGATAAGGCCATCGCGATGGCCGAGCAGTTGGGCAAGGAATGGCAAGCTTCCGGGCTGTTCGAGAAGGTCCAGTGGAGCTTGCAGACCGACCTGCAGGCAGTGCGCGAGCAACTGCTGCAAGGCCGTCTGGCGATGCTGGCGAAAGCCGACCGCGACAGCCTGATCGACACGCCCGAGGCCTTTATCCAGCAACGCCTGCAAAGCCTGTTCGACCCCTTTGCCAGCTTCAGCCTGGTGTCGAGCCAGGACGACTGGCTGGGCCTGACCGGGCGTATCCAGAACAGCCAGCCACGCCCGGCCGCCGTCGAACTGGATACCGCCAGCGGCGCCCTGTTCGCCAAGGCCGACGGCAAGTACTGGGTATTGCTGCGTGCCCGCACCCAGGGCAATGCCTTCGACATGACGCTGCCGGTGCGGGTCGCCGAGCTGCTGGAACAGGCCCGTGACCAGGCGTCGCCACAAGGCGGGCAACTGATCGCCGCCAGCGGCCTGCTCTACGCTGCCGACGGCCAGCGCCAGGCGACCCGGGAAATGACCTGGATCGGCGGTGGCGCAACGATCGGCATCCTGCTCCTGCTGTTCCTCGCCTTCCGCAAGTTCCGCGTGCTGCTGGCCTTCGTCCCGGTGCTGGNNNNGCACGTGATGACCCTGGTGCTGGGTTCGAGCCTGATCGGCGTGGCGGTGGACTACCCGCTGCATTTCCTTTCGAAAAGCTGGAGCCTGCAGCCGTGGAACACCTGGCAGGCGGTGCGCAAGACCCTGCCGGGGCTGAGCCTGAGCCTGGCTACCAGTTGCATCGGCTACCTCGCCCTGGGCTTCACGCCGTTCCCGGCCCTGACCTAGATCGCCGCCTTCTCCGCCGCCGGGCTGATCGGTGCCTACCTCAGCTCGGTGTGCCTGCTGCCGGCGCTGCTCAAGACCATCGACCTGCAACCGGCGCACTGGCCCCTGCGTATCGCCCAGACCTTGGTGGACCTGCGCCTGCGCTTGCTGCACCGGGTGCCGACGCCGGTGCTGACAGNNGTGGCACCTGGAAAACCGCAACGACGTACGCCAGTGGGTCGGCAGTTCGCCGGCACTGCTGGAAGACGCGAAAGCCGTGGCGCGGATTACCGGATACCAGCCCACCAGCCAGTTCTACCTGGTGCGTGCCAAGGATGAAACGCAGTTGCTGGAGCGTCTCGCCACCCTTGGCCAGCGCCTCGATGCCCAGGTCGCCAATGGTCATCTCAAGGGCTACATGGCCCTGAACCAGTTGCTCGCCAGCGACACCGATCAAGCCCGCCTGC
>DQAA01000567.1 GCA_003523465.1 Pseudomonas sp. | reverse complement strand
CACATCGCCGAATACCCCGCCGGCAATCGCATCCGCCTTGCTCAGCACGCTGTAGTCCTCACCCAGCCGCTCCCGCCAACGCTCCAGCACCCGGTCATGCCGCGCACCATCGAGGTAGACATGTCGCGCGCGGATGTCGCCGGCCACCGCCAGCACGTCTTCCTGCAGGCCCGGCTCGCGGTCGAAGTCCACGACCTCGGCACTGTCCAGCCCCAACATGCCGTGGTCGGCGGTGACCAGCAGGCGTGCCCCCTCGGGCAGTTGCTGGAAGATCGCCTCGGCCAGCCGGTCGGCAACCCGCAGTTGTGCCACCCAGGCCTCCGAGCCAGGACCGAACAGATGCCCGGCGAAATCCAGGTCGGCGAAATAGGCGAAGCAGTAGGCCGGGGCATTCACGCTCAGGGCCTGCCGGACCAGCTCCGGATAGCCGTAGTAGGACGGTGCACCGAGAATCTGCGAGCCGCGGTAGATCGCCCTGGTATACGCCGATTCGGCATAGCGCGCCGGCATCACCGTGCTGATCCGCAAACCCTGCTCACTGGCCTGCTCCCAGGCGGTCTGCGGGACGATGAAGCGCTCCGGCGGCGGTGCCGAGGTGAATGCCTTGTCCGCCGTGAACGGCGCACAACTCCAGGTCAGCGGCGAGATCTCACTGTCGGCATCCAGGGCGAAACTGCACCCTACGATCCCGTGGGCGCCACTGCCCAGCCCCGAGGACAACGCCGCAAGACTCGCTGCGGTGGTGGCGGGAAAGCCGACGCGGAACACGCCTTGCGGGCGCAGCAAGGCGGCGAGGAACGGCGCCTGTTCAGCGTGCTCCAGCAGCAGCTCATGCCCGAGTCCGTCGATCAGCAACAGGCAGGTGGCCGACGAGGGCGCCAGATCGAAAGTGTTGCGAAAGCCCACCGCGCCCAGCGCCGCTAGAATCGACTGGCTCAGGTTGGCCAGTCCGGGCCAGGTGTGCTGCTGGGTAACGTCCATTTTCACCGCCATGTGCGGCCCTCCTCCGTGTTCGAAGCAGAAGGTTTAGCACGACCCTGTTCGATCAGCGAACACTAAAACTCGCCGCCTGTTGATTCCTGTTAACCAACCGGTACATTTTGTCGGAACTCCTTTTCCAATCGCCAAGAACAACAACGGAGTCTTACCGATGAATCTGGCCAAACCGCCCGGCATTCTCGCCGGCCTTATCGGCGCGGGCATCCAGGCCTCGCGCACCCCTGCACTGCACGAACACGAAGGCGCCGCCCAGGGCCTGAACTACCTGTACCGGCTGATCGATCTCGACCAGCTCAAGCTCGACAGCACTGCCCTCGAAGAACTGCTAACTGCCGCCCAGTACATGGGCTTTACCGGCCTGAACATCACCTTCCCGTGCAAGCAGGCGATCCTGCCGTTGCTCGACGACCTGTCGCCGGAAGCCCGTGGCATCGGCGCGGTGAATACCGTGGTGCTCAAGGATGGTCGGCGGGTCGGCCACAACACCGATTGCCTCGGTTTCGCCGAAGGTTTCCGCCGCGGCCTGCCGGATGCCTCGCGCCAGCGCGTGGTGCAGATGGGTGCTGGTGGTGCCGGCGCCGCCGTTGCCCATGCCCTGCTCAGCGAAGGTGTGGAACAACTGACCGTGTTCGATGTGGAAAGCGAACGCGCCCAGGCCCTTGTGGATAACCTCAACCAGCACTTCGACGGCGCCCGGGCCAAGGTCGGCCATGACCTGGACAGCGCCATGAACGCCGCCTGCGGTTTGGTCAACACCACGCCGATGGGCATGGCCAAGCTGCCGGGAATGCCGGTGCCGAAGGCGCTGCTGCGGGCAGAATTGTGGGTGGCGGAGATCGTTTATTTCCCGCTGGAAACCGAACTGCTGAAAGAAGCGCGCGCCTTGGGCTGTCGCACGCTGAACGGCGCCACCATGGCGGTGTACCAGGCGGTGAAGGCGTTCGAGCTGTTCAGTGACATCACCCCGGATCCGCTGCGGATGACCGAGCATTTCCACAGCCTGGGCAATTGAGACGAAAAACACCGCAGGGCAATCCTGCGGTGTTCTTCAGGCCTGCAGGTAACGCAGTACCGACTCGCAGATCATTTCCTTGTGCCGGGTCTTGACCCCTGGCTCTTCGAAATCGATCTGGAAGATTTCACCGAAGGTGTGCCGGTTGGACACCCGGTAGAAGCAGAACGAGCTGATCAACAAGTGCACGTCCAGTGCATCCAGCCCCTTGCGGAACAGGCCTTCGTCGGCGCCCCGGCGGAGGATCTCGTCCAGCGCCTTCAACACCGTCTTGTTCATCGAGCGGATCGCCGTGGACTGCTTCACGAACTCGCCGTGGTGCATGTTCTCGTTGCACACGATGCGCACGAAATCGACGTTGCGGTCATGGTGATCGAAGGTGAACTCGATCAGCCGGCGGATGCCCGTGCGCGGCTCGAGCTCGGCCAGGTGCAGGCTGCTCTCGGTGCTGCGGATGTCGCCGTAGAGCTTCTCCAGTACCTCGACGTACAGCTGCTCCTTGCTGTTGAAGTAGTAGTAGATCATCCGCTTGGAAGTCTGGGTGCGCTCGGCGATGGCGTCCACCCGCGCCCCGGCCAGGCCCTGGTGGACGAACTCGGTGATCGCCGCCTGGAGAATGTTCTCGCGGGTTTTTTCCGGATTGTTCTTGCGACCTTTGCGCGGCGTGGTGTCCGTCGCCTCGGCGAGTGCGGGGGTAGTCGTCATACGGGACTCATGGCCTTCGATTAACGGCGCAATT
>DQAA01000651.1 GCA_003523465.1 Pseudomonas sp. | reverse complement strand
TGATGGCCTCATCGCCGGCAACGCCGGCTCCCACAGGTATCGCATACACCACTGAACCTGTGGGAGCCGGCGTTGCCGGCGATGAGGCCCTCAAGACCTACAAAAAAGCCCCGACAGTGCGGGGCTTCTTCATTCAGCGCGGTGCAGGACTCAGGAGTTGACGGTCTTGCCCGCCGCCGCCGCTTCCTTGCTGCGCCAGTGCGGCAGGGAGTTCCAGTATTTCTGGCCTTTCTCGGCGTCGTACATACCTTCCCAACGGGAGATGACCAGGACCGCCAGGGCGTTGCCGATCACGTTCAGGGCGGTACGCGCCATGTCCATGATGCGGTCGACACCGGCGATGAACGCCAGGCCTTCCAGCGGAATGCCCACGCTGCCCAGGGTCGCCAGCAGGACCACGAACGACACGCCCGGCACGCCGGCAATGCCCTTGGAGGTGACCATTAGGGTCAGCACCAGCAGCAACTGCTGGCTGATCGACAGGTCGATGCCGTACAGCTGGGCAATGAAGATCGCCGCGATGCTCTGGTACAGGGTCGAGCCGTCGAGGTTGAACGAGTAGCCGGTCGGCACCACGAAGCTGCAGATGGCCTTCGGCGCGCCGTAGGATTCCATCTTCTCGATGACCCGCGGCAGCACCGTCTCGGAGCTTGCGGTGGAGTAGGCCAGGACCAGCTCGTCCTTGAAGATGCGCATCAGCTTGATGATCGAGAAGCCGAACAGGCGCGCCACCAGGCCCAGCACCATGAAGGCGAAGAAGGCGATGGCGAAGTACACCAGCAGCACCAGCTTGGCCAGCGGCAGCAGGGAAGCGAAGCCGAAGTTGGCGACGGTCACGGCGATCAGGGCGAATACGCCGATCGGGGCGTAGTTCATGATCATGTGGGTGACCTTGAACATGGCTTCGGAAACGCCCTGGAAGGTCTTCACCAACGGATCGCGCAGCTCGGCGTTGAGGCTCGACAGACCGAGGCCGAACAGCACCGAGAAGAAGATGATCGGCAGCATTTCACCGCGCATCAGCGCCGCGAAGATGTTCGACGGGATCAGGTTGAGGATGGTCTCGATGAACGCGTGTTCATGCTGCACCTCGGCCGCGGTGGCCTGGTACTTGGAGATATCCACGGTGCCCAGGGTGCTCATGTCGATGCCGGCGCCCGGGTGGAAGAGGTTGGCCAGGACCAGGCCGACGACGATCGCGATGGTGGTGACGATCTCGAAGTAGATGATGGTCTTGAGGCCGATACTGCCAAGTTTCTTCGCGTCGCCAACCCCGGCGATACCCACGATCAGCGACGAGATCACGATCGGGATGACGATCATCTTGATCAGGCGAATGAAGATGTCACCGGCAGGCTGCAGCACGTTGCTGATCCACCATGCCTTTTCTGCACTGAAGTGATTCAGCAAGGCGCCGATGGCGATACCCAGGACCAGACCGATGAGGATCTGCCAGGCGAGGCTCAGTTTTGCCTTCTTCATGTCATTACCTTTTTGTTCAAGTGGACACGGGCATTGCGCTGTAACCGGCATTCCAGAGCGGCTGATAGCCTGCCTGGAGACTTCTTCGGCAACAGTCAAAGGCACCGCAGAAGGTCGTCGCCAGGGAACGCGAGGGGTTCGCTGGCTGGCGAAAAAAGGCGCAACTATTCAGGCGGGAGGGGGCCCAGTCTAATGCCGGAAACGAGTACCCCATGCCGAATCGGCATGAGTTTTTGCACTAAAAACGGGCATTTCGGGCGGTTCAAGGAGGGGTGTTCGGAATCCAGAATACGACCGATCCGCCATATTTCGGCAGATTCAGAGTCTGGGTGGATGGCAAGCGCTGTCAGTGTTCGACAATCCGAATGGGCAGAAAAACACCCGGATGGCGTAGGAAAAATGACGAAAAAATTTTCACCGATAGACGAATGGATGGCTGATTTGCCATCTATCGCCATCGAAAGGAAGGTGGGAGCTGTCAGGACAGTCCAGTCAAGGTGCCCCGTTGCCAGGGCACCCCGACAGACCCGCTCCCGGTGCTGCTTTCCTGACCCGGCCCTCGACGGAGGTACTCCTTGTACCCCTAGGTCCCTCCGATCCTGTAGCGATCAGAGCGACCCGGCCCCCTGGTCATGCCGTCACCCTCCTCGGGTGGCCGCAACATAGAAGCTTGAACGGGAGAAAGGTTCAGCTTCTGTCAGAGCACTGATGCACCCGGCGGCGCCTCAGTACCAGTTCGGATCACGTTTGAGCTGTTCCCGGAGCATGGCCTGCATGCCTTCATCGGGGTCGCCGAGCCAGCGGTAGTCCGCATGGCGGGTCGGCGATTTGTCCGAGGGCAGGCCCTCGGGTACTTCTACCAGCATCCCGTAGGCTTTTTCCTTGTCCCAACGGAAGGCCACGATCAGACGCTTGTTCAGGCACTTGCCGGCGCTTTCGCAGACCGGACCGACCAGATACTTGTCGCCGTCTTCCTCGACAGCGGACATCTGCTGTTCGGACACTCCGCTCAGGTTGAGCACCCACTCGGGCAGCCGCTCCTGTTTCTTGACCACGTCCTGCCAGGCTTCCCGGTACTCGGGATCCGAGCCGAGTACCTCGGTGGCCCGGACCTGGCCGTCATTGGCCGCCATTGCCGCCGTACCGCCGGCCATCAACAGGCCGGCGACCAGGGCGTTGCGCATCACGCCTTTCATTGACTCAGCCTCGACCGCGACGGCCAAAGAAGAAGGAAGCCACGAACAGCACCAGGAAGACAATGAAGAGGATCTTCGCGATACCGGTAGCGGCGCCGGCGATACCACCGAAGCCCAGGACTGCAGCGACAATGGCGATGATCAGGAAGGTAATGGCCCAGCTCAACATGGTGATTCTCCTTCGGTTTTGGAAACGTTCCTGCTCCGCGTGGTGTCAGAACACCCAGCGCTGGCTCGACGCAGTGGTCGTGTTATCGACGCTGGCGGCGGGAAGCGCTTGCGAGCGCATCATCGGAGCGGTTTGCAGCGGCGCGGCACGGCTTTCATGAATGCGCACGACCTGGACAGCGAGTTGGCTCTCGACCTTGCTGGCCTGCCAGGCGTAATGGAGCTGCCCGGCAACCAGGGTCAACAGCAGCGCCAGCACTAGAAACAGCGCCTGACGCAAATGATGTGGCGATATCAGCACCAGGGCGGCGGGTGTGCGTTTCATGTGCCGGGCTCCTCTGCAATCTTGTTATGACCTGGGAGGGTTATTGCAGCCTGCATGCCAGCCTTTCGATATTGAATTTCTCCTTACAAATCAATAACTTGCGCAATCACAAAAACACGACGGGAGAGCATCCTGCACGATGCACTCTGCGACGGTCGTGCGTTTTGCATGAAGGGCGACAAATTTTTCGCGTCAAAAACACCGACGGACGGTCGAAAACCGCGAGCTAGCATCTGAGGGAAGGAATGAATCAGAATCGCCCATGCAACTTGCACGATTTTTCCGACACTAACCAAGATAATTCCCAAGGAGCGTAGGAAATGGAGTCAGCCCCCGAGCCTCAAGGCCGCATTCTGCTGGTGGACGACGAGTCCGCCATCTTGCGTACCTTCCGTTATTGCCTGGAGGACGAGGGCTATACCGTGGCCACCGCCAATAGCGCGGCCCAGGCCGAAACCCTGTTGCAGCGCCAGGTCTTCGACCTGTGCTTCCTCGACCTTCGCCTGGGCGAGGACAACGGCCTCGACGTACTGGCGCAGATGCGCATCCTGGCGCCGTGGATGCGCGTGGTGATCGTCACCGCCCACTCGGCCGTGGACACCGCGGTAGACGCCATCCAGGCCGGCGCCGCCGATTACCTGGTCAAGCCATGCAGCCCGGATCAACTGCGCCTGGCCACCGCCAAGCAGCTGGAAGTACGCCAGCTCTCGGCCCGCCTCGAAGCCCTCGAAGGCGAAGTGCGCAAGCCCAAGGACGGCCTCGACTCCCACAGCCCGGCCATGATGGTGGTGCTGGAAACCGCGCGGCAGGTAGCCACCACCGACGCCAACATTCTTATCCTCGGCGAATCCGGTACCGGTAAAGGCGAGCTGGCCCGGGCCATTCACGGCTGGAGCAAGCGCGCGCGCAAGGCCTGCGTGACCATCAACTGCCCATCGCTGACTGCCGAACTGATGGAAAGCGAACTGTTCGGCCATAGCCGCGGCGCCTTCACCGGCGCCAGCGAGAGCACCCTGGGCCGGGTCAACCAGGCCGACGGCGGCACCCTGTTCCTCGACGAGATCGGCGACTTCCCGCTGACCCTGCAGCCCAAGCTGCTGCGCTTTATTCAGGACAAGGAATACGAACGGGTCGGCGACCCGGTGACCCGCCGCGCCGACGTGCGCATCCTCGCCGCGACCAACCTCAACCTGGAGGACATGGTCCGCGAAGGGCGCTTCCGTGAAGACCTGCTCTATCGCCTCAACGTCATCACCCTGCACCTGCCGCCGTTGCGCGAACGCAGCGAGGACATCCTGACCCTGGCCGAGCGTTTCCTCGCCCGCTTCGTCAAGGAGTACTCGCGTCCGGCCCGGGCCTTCAGCGACGAGGCCCGCGCCGCGCTGCTCAACTACCGCTGGCCGGGGAATATCCGCGAGCTGCGCAACGTGATCGAACGCGCCAGCATCATCTGCGCCCAGGAGAAGGTCGAGATCAGCCACCTGGGCATGGCCGAGCAACCGGCCAGCAATGCCCCGCGCATCGGCGCGGCGCTGAGCCTGGATGAGCTGGAGCGGGCTCACATCGGCGCGGTACTGGCCACCAGCGACACCCTCGACCAGGCCGCCAAGACCCTCGGCATCGACGCCTCGACCCTGTACCGCAAGCGCAAGCAGTACAACCTATGAAGTGGGCGATGAAGCTGCGGACACGGCTGTTTCTCAGCATTTCGGCGCTGATTACCGTGGCCCTGCTTGGCCTGCTGCTCAGCCTGGTCAGCGTGCAGCAGATGGCCAGCTCGCAGCAGGCGATGATCCGCAACAACACCTTCGTGCTCGACATGGGCCTGAAGTTGCGGCAGAACCTGAGCGAGCAGTTGACCCAGATTCTCGATGACAGCAACGACGCACGGGTGCTGGCGGAACTCCAGGACCAATTCCAGCAGTTGCTCGATGACGGCATGCAGCACGAGAAGCAGTTCGAAGACGGCGGCCGCGAGGGCGATTTCGCCAAGGCCAACGCCGAGTATCAGAACTTTCTCCAGCAATTGAAGGCAACCGACTCCCCCGCCCGCAACCTCAGCGTCGACGAGCCACTGGGCAAGGCGTTCAGCGTCTTGCGCACCACCTTGATCGAGTACCACAAGCAGGCGGTGGAGCAGATCCGCGATGCCGAGAAGATCTCCCGCGATCGCGCGGTACTGATGTCCGGCGTCTTGGGCCTGGTCGCCCTGGCGGTGCTCGCCTTGGGCTTCCTCACCGCCCACAGCATCGCCCGGCGCTTCGGCCAACCCATCGAGGCCCTGGCCAGCGCCGCCGACCAGGTCGGCCTGGGCAATTTCGACGTCACCCTGCCGGTGACCTCGGCCCTGGAAATCAACCAGCTGACCAAGCGTTTCGGCCTGATGGCCGAGGCCCTGCGCGAGCATCAGGCGACCAATGTCGACGAACTGCTGGCCGGCCAGCAGCGCCTGCAAGCGGTGCTCGACAGCATCGACGACGGCCTGCTGATCATCGACCGCCAGGGCCGTCTGGAACACCTCAACCCGGTGGCCCAGCGCCAGCTGGGCTGGGACGACTCCCGCGCCGGCAGTCGCCTGGGCGAAGCGCTGCAACGCCCGGAGCTGGACCAGCAACTTCACCTGATCCTGCGGGGCGGCAGCCTGGAGCGGGTGCCGGAAGACATGCACCTGGAGATCGACAAGGAAAACCGCGTACTGACCTACAGCCTGACCCCGGTATGCCGTCCGGACGGGCAGATCCTCGGCGCGGTGATGGTGCTGCACGACGTCACCGAGCAGCGCGCCTTCGAACGGGTGCGCAGCGAGTTCGTGCTGCGCGCCTCCCACGAGCTGCGCACGCCGGTGACCGGCATGCACATGGCCTTCGGGTTGCTCAAGGAGCGGGTCCGGTTCCCCGAGGAAAGCCGCGAAGGCGATCTGTTCGACACCATCGGCGAAGAGATGCAGCGCCTCACCCAACTGATCAACGACCTGCTCAATTTCTCTCGCTACCAGAGCGGCCAGCAGAAGCTCGATCGCAGCGTCTGCGCCCTCGACGACCTGCTGGAGCGCGCCCGCACCCGCTACGCCGAGGCGGCCGCAGGCAAGCAGATCGAGCTGAAAATGGAGCTGGGTTCGCCGTTGCCGCGGATCCAGGCGGATATCGCGCAGCTCGACCGGGTCATGGACAACCTGCTCGACAACGCCATCCGCCACACTCCCAAGGGCGGCAATATCCGCCTGCAGGCACGGCGCCACGGCGAGCGGGTGATCGTCAGCGTCGAGGACAGCGGCGAGGGCATTGCCTACAGCCAGCAGGGAAGGATCTTCGAGCCGTTCGTCCAGGTCGGGCGCAAGAAAGGCGGTGCCGGCCTGGGCCTGGCGTTGTGCAAGGAGATCGTGCAACTGCACGGCGGGCGCATGGGCGTGTACTCACGGCCGGAGCAGGGCACCCAGTTCTACATGGCGCTGCCGGTCTGATCAGGCCTCGTCGTCGATACGCCGCTGCCCGCGGCGGCGGCCACGGGTAATCAGCTCGACGAACTGGCGCGCATTCAACGGGTGGGCGAACAACCAGCCCTGACCGTAATTCACCCCTTCGCTGTTGAGCAGCAGGGCCTGGTCCTCGTATTCGATACCCTCGGCGATCACCCGCAGTTGCAGGGCGTGGGCCATGCGGATGATGTGCGGGGCCACGCCGCTGCTGGCCGCGTCATGGCCGAGGGCGTCGATAAAGGCCTTGTCGATCTTCAGGCAGTCCACCGGCAGGGTCTGCAAGTAGGCGAGGCTGCAATAGCCCGTGCCGAAATCGTCGATCAGCACCTGATGGCCCATCGCCCGCAGCGCCTGCAGGTTGTCCCGGGCCACGACCACATCGATCAAGCCGCGCTCGGTCACCTCGAAGGCGATCTGGCTGGCCGCCACGTGGTGG
>DQAA01000485.1 GCA_003523465.1 Pseudomonas sp. | reverse complement strand
CTGGACGGCACCGCCAAGGGCGGGGTGATCTTTGCCCTGGCCAAGCAGTTCGGCCTGCCCATTCGCTATATTGGCGTAGGAGAGGGGATCGACGATCTGCGTCCCTTCGAGGCAGAACCCTTCGTTAAAGCACTGTTTGCCGAGCAGGAGCATCCATGATCCGATTCGAACAGGTCGCCAAGCGCTATCCGAATGGTCACGTTGGCCTGCATGAGTTGAGTTTTCGGGTACGCAGGGGCGAGTTTCTGTTCGTGACCGGTCACTCCGGTGCCGGTAAAAGCACCTTGCTGCGCCTGCTGCTGGCGATGGAACGTCCAACCAGCGGCAAGCTGCTGCTGGCCGGGCAGGACCTGGGCCAGATCAGCAATGCGCAGATTCCCTTCCTGCGCCGGCAGATCGGCGTGGTGTTCCAGAATCACCAACTGCTGTTCGATCGCACCGTGTTCAACAACGTCGCCCTGCCGCTGCAGATCCTCGGCCTGTCCAAGGTCGAGATCGCCAAGCGGGTCGACTCGGCACTGGAGCGCGTGGCCCTGTCCGACAAGGCCGAGCTGTTCCCCGGCGACCTGTCCACCGGCCAGCAGCAGCGCGTCGGCATCGCTCGCGCCATCGTTCACCGTCCGGCCCTGCTGCTGGCGGACGNNAACCCACCGGTAACCTCGACCCGCGCCTGGCCGCGGAGATCATGGGTGTTTTCGAAGATATCAACCGCCTGGGCACCAGCGTGCTGATCGCCAGCCACGACCTGGCCCTGATCGCGCGCATGCGCCATCGCATGCTGACGCTGCAGCGCGGCCGCCTGATCGGCGATGGGGAGGCCGGGCAATGAGTGCGACACGCAGTCCTAAAGTATCCGAGCGGGTGGCGCCGAAGCCGGCGGATCCGCAACCGAAGAAAAAGAAGGAACGTGACGAAGACGACGGTCCTGATTTCAGCACCTTGCTCCACGCCTGGCTGGAGAGTCATCGCTCCAGCCTGATGGACAGCCTGCGCCGTCTCGGCAAGCAGCCGATCGGCAGCTTCTTCACCTGCCTGGTGATGGCCGTGGCGCTGAGCCTGCCCATGGGCCTGTCGCTGATCCTCAGCAATATCGAGCGGCTTGGCGGCTCGTGGCAGCGCGCGGCGCAGATTTCCCTGTATCTCAAGCTGGACTCCGGCGTGCGCGAGGGCGAGGCCCTGCGCGACCAGATCAAGACGCTGCCGGGTGTGGCCGAGGCCGACTACGTCAGCCGTGATCAGGCGCTGAACGAGTTCCAGCAGCAGTCCGGCCTGGGCGAGGCCCTGCGCGAACTGCCGGAAAACCCGTTGCCGGGTGTGGTCGTGGTGACCCCGGCCGAGGTCGACAAGCCAGCCCTGGAGGCCCTGCGCCAGCGTCTGGCGGAGTTGCCCCATGTCGAGTTGGCCCAGCTCGATCTGGTCTGGGTCGAGCGCCTGGCGGCGATCCTCAAGCTGGGTGACCGCTTCGTCTTCGGCCTTACCGTATTGCTCGTCTCGGCGCTGTTGCTGGTGATCGGCAACACCATCCGCCTGCATATCGAGAACCGTCGTACGGAGATCGAGGTAATCAAGCTGGTCGGCGGTACCGACAGCTATGTGCGTCGCCCCTTCCTTTATATGGGGGCGCTGTACGGGTTTGGCGCGGGGATCCTGTCCTGGGGCGTGCTGGAATTCGGCCTGAACTGGCTGAATGAGGCGGTGGTCGACCTTTCAGGGCTGTATGGCAGCGATTTCGCCCTGGCCGGCGTGCCCTCTGCCGATGGTCTGTCGCTCTTGCTTGGGGCGGTGCTGTTAGGGTATATCGGTGCATGGATCGCGGTGGCCCGCCATCTGAGTGAGCTGGCGCCACGATAGTGTCTTTTTGCTGGTATTGACTAAGGTGAGTTTCCAGGGAACTTGTTTCGCGGTTCTCGGTCAATGTTGGCAGTGCCCAAGGGCACGAGTTTAGTGAGTCGGAGGTTTTTTCGTATGACCACTTCGTTGCAACCTGCTTACGCCTTGGTCCCGGGTGCGAACCTGGAAGCCTATGTGCATACGGTGAACAGCATTCCCCTGCTGACCGCCGAGCAGGAGCGTGAACTGGCCGAGAGTCTCTACTATGAGCAGAATCTTGAGTCCGCTCGGCAGATGGTGCTCGCGCACCTGCGCTTCGTCGTACATATCGCCCGCAGCTATTCCGGCTACGGGCTGGCCCAGGCCGACCTGATCCAGGAAGGCAACGTTGGCCTGATGAAAGCGGTAAAACGCTTCAACCCGGAAATGGGCGTTCGTCTGGTGTCCTTCGCGGTGCACTGGATCAAGGCCGAGATCCACGAGTTCATCCTGCGCAACTGGCGGATCGTCAAGGTTGCGACCACCAAGGCCCAGCGCAAGCTGTTCTTCAACCTGCGCAGCCAGAAGAAACGTCTGGCCTGGCTGAACAACGACGAAGTGCATCGCGTCGCCGAAAGCCTGGGTGTGGAGCCGCGGGAAGTCCGCGAGATGGAAAGTCGCCTGACCGGCCAGGACATGGCCTTCGACCCGGCCTCCGAAGCCGATGACGACAGCGCCTACCAATCGCCGGCCAACTACCTGGAAGACCACCGTTACGATCCGGCTCGCCAGCTGGAAGATGCCGACTGGAGCGACAGCTCGTCGAACAACCTGCACGAAGCCCTGCAGGGCCTGGACGATCGCAGTCGCGACATTCTCTACCAGCGCTGGCTGGCCGAGGAAAAGGCCACCCTGCATGACCTGGCGGCCAAGTACAGCGTCTCGGCGGAGCGTATCCGCCAGCTGGAGAGGAATGCGATGAACAAGGTGAAAGCCCTGATCGCCGCTTGAGGCTCCGGTAGCTGGAAAAAAAGAAAACCCGACTCGCAAGGTCGGGTTTTTTGTTGCCTGTGAGGGCCTCTCGCCGTTACTGCAACTGCTCCAGATAACCATCCCCACCCAACTGGCTCATCTGCTGCCGAATCCACCCGGCCCGCCGCGCCACATAGCTGCTGGGACGACTCGCACTCCAGTTCCTGGGATTAGGCAGCACCGCCGCCAGCAAGCTCGCCTGCTGCCGTGTCAGCCGGCTGGCATCCACGCCAAAGTGATGCCGCGCCGCCGCCTGTGCCCCGAACACGCCTTCATCCCACTCGGCGCTGTTCAGATAAACCTCGAGAATCCGCTCCTTCGACCAGAGCAGCTCGATCAGCGCGGTAAACCAGACCTCCAGCCCCTTGCGCAGCCAGCTACGGCCGGACCAGAGAAACTGGTTCTTGGCGACCTGCTGGCTCAACGTGCTGGCCCCGCGGATCGTCCCGCCCCGCTCGTTATGCGCCAGCGCTGCCTGGATGGCGGTGAAGTCGAAGCCGTGGTGGCTGGCGAACTTCTGGTCTTCCCCGGCGATCACCGCGACCTTGAGGTCGTCGGAGATCTTCTCCCACGGCTCCCAGTCCCGCTGCAGATCGATAGCCTCACCGTCGAACCACGATTCGATTTTGCGCTCGACCATCAGCGCCGTACCCGGCGGTGGTACCCAACGGAAGATCAACACCAGCACGACGCTGCCAGCGGCAAACCAGAGTGCGGCACGGAAAAGGCGGCGGAGAACGAGCGATAGCATGATGATGGCTTGGCCGCGGCAAATGAGCGGGCCATTATACAGACCCGTGTCCCCATGGAGTTCTTCACATGCTTCGCAGCTTCCTTTTGCTCGCGGCCTTCTTCGGCTTCACCGGTGTCGCCCTCGGCGCCTTCGCCGCCCATGGCCTCAAGGCACGCCTCAGCGCCGAGTACCTGGCGATCTTCCACACCGGCGTCACTTATCAATTGATCCACGCCCTGGCCCTGTTCGGTGTCGCCATCCTCAGCACGCACCTGCCGGGGCGCCTGACTGCCTGGGCCGGCAGCCTGTTCATCCTCGGCATCCTGCTGTTCTCCGGCAGCCTTTACCTCCTCACCCTGACCGGCGTCGGCAAGCTCGGCATCATCACCCCGCTGGGTGGCACGGCGTTCCTCGCCGGCTGGCTGTGCCTGGGCCTCGCGGCCTGGCGGATGAGCTGACTCGCGGGTCGAAAATCGTGACGAATGGTGTCAGCCGGCCTTGGGTTCGGGCGCGGATCGGCGCTAGAATGCGGGCCCCTGAAAACAATGGCGGCCGTGCGCATGCGCATCCAACTGAACGGTGAACCTTACGAATTGCCCGACGGCGAGAGCGTCGCGGCCCTGCTTGGCCGGCTTGACCTGGCCGGTCGCCGGGTGGCGGTCGAACTGAACCTGGACATCGTGCCGCGCAGCCAGCACGACAGCACCGCCCTGAACGAGGGCGACCAGGTCGAGGTGGTCCACGCCATCGGCGGCGGCTAGCCGTCCGCCCGCGACCACCCGCAAGTCCCTCCCCCCACAAGAGGATTACCGATGAGCAACGTTCGTAGCGACAAG
>DQAA01000253.1 GCA_003523465.1 Pseudomonas sp. | reverse complement strand
GGCATCCAGCGCCGAGCTGCCGGTACGCAGGCCGCCAACCACCAGGCGGGTTTCAACCCCCGCCTGTTGCGCCTGGGCGATCAGGGCCGCGGCCACCGGCGCAAATCCCCAGCACCAGGAGCACATCGGGTCCATCACATAAAGCAGGCGAGCGGTCATTCATCACACCTCGGCTTTGCGGTAGTTGAACCCGATCGGGTGCGGCTGGTTGCGGGCCTTGGCCAGTTCGATCTGTTTCTGCCGGTCGACGGCGCTGCGACGGGTCTTCTCGCTCAGGCTGTCCCAGCAATGCGGGCAGCTGATACCTGGCGAATAGTGCTCCGAGGCTCGGTCCTCGACACTGACCGGATGGCGGCAAGCGTGGCACTGGTCGTAGTCGCCTTCGCTGAGGTCGTGACGCACAGTGACCCGGTTGTCGAAGACGAAGCAGTCGCCCTCCCACTTGCTCTGGTCCTGAGGAACCTCTTCAAGATATTTCAGGATCCCGCCTTTCAGATGATAGACCTCTTCGAAGCCCTCACCGAGCATATAGCTGGACGCTTTCTCGCAGCGGATGCCGCCGGTGCAGAACATCGCGACTTTCTTGTGCCGGCTCGGGTCGAAGTTGGCCTTGATGTAGTCGGGGAATTCGCGGAAGGAGGTGGTCTTCGGGTCGATGGCGCCCTCGAAGGTGCCGATGGCCACTTCATAGTCATTGCGGGTGTCGATCAACAGGACTTCAGGGTCGCTGATCAGGGCGTTCCAGTCCTCGGGCTCGACATAGGTGCCGACGGCCTTGTTCGGGTCGACGCCCGGTACGCCGAGGGTGACGATCTCTTTCTTCAGCTTGACCTTGGTCCGGTAGAACGGCTGCTCGTCGCAGTACGACTCCTTGTGGTCGACATCCACCAGGCGCGGATCGTTGCGCAGCCAGGCGAGCAGGCCGTCGATGCCTTCGCGGCTGGCGGAAACGGTGCCGTTGATGCCTTCTTCGGCCAGCAGCAGGGTGCCTTTGACGCCGTTGGCTTCCATGGCGGCCAGCAGGGGCTCGCGCAGTTCAACGTAGTCTTCGAGGGTGACGAACTTGTACAGCGCCGCCACGACGATGGATTGGGTCATGCTTGCAACTCTCCAGTGGTTGCCCTCGCAAAGGGCCGACCGGGTTCGAAAAATACAAATAAAAACGCGCCGACTAGCGGCGCGGGTGCGGATTCTAGCAAAACCTGATGGCTAAATCAGTGCTTGCTGCCTCCGGCACAGGTCGGAGACGCCGGCGCAGCGCCGACCTTGTCCCATTCCTGCGGGGTGTAGGTGTGCAGCGCCAGGGCATGGAACTGCCCCATCAGGTCACCCAGGGTGGCGTAGACCTTCTGGTGGCGCTTGACGCTGTTCAGGCCTTCGAACTGCTCGCTGACCAGCACCGCCTTGTAGTGCGTTTCGGTGCCACGGCTATGCATGTGGCTTTCGTCCAGTACCTGCAGGTGCCGGGGGGCCAGCGCCGACAGGCTCTGTTCGATCTTCTGCTGCATCGACATCGCGGGCTCCGCTTATGGCTTCTTGGCCGGCGCGGCGGCCTTGCCGGCGTTCGGGTCGAGTTCGTTGGTCATGTCGGCCAGCAGCTTGTTGACCACCGGTACCGCGCTTTCCAGCTTCTGCTGGGTCAGCTGGGCGGATTGCTGGGTGACGACCGGCATTTTCTCGAGGACTTTCTTGCCCAGTGGCGACTGGTAGAAGGCCACCAGGTCTTTCAGTTCCTGCTCGCTGAAGGTGCTGGTGTAGAGCTTGACCATGTCGGGCTTGAGCTTGTTCCAGCCGATGGCGTTGTCCAGGGCGGCGTTGGCCTTGGCCTGGTAGCTGTCGAGCACGGCTTTCTTGGCGGCAGGCGCCTTGGTCTGCTCGAAGCGCTGGGCGAACATCTGCTGCACCTGCATGTACACCGGAGTACCGAGTTTGTCGGCGTGCGCCAGGGTCAGAAACTTCTCGGCCGCAGCGTCGTGGGCAGGCGTGGCGGCGAGTACCTGGCCGCTTGCGCAAACCAGGGCAACGGCCGTGCAAAGGGCGCGGAGACGGGTCATCGGAATTCCTTAAAAGAGTAAGTGAGTGTTTCCAGCGTAGAGCATTCTGCGCCGACGGGCGCAGCCGCTCAATAGGACGAGTGGGCTATGGAACCGGCCTTGGAAATCAGGACCTAAACTGTCTGGTCAGACCTAGCATCTTGCAAATAAGGAGTGGGTAACGCATGAGCCGCATCGAAACTGACAGCCTTGGACCGGTCGAAGTTCCTGATCAGGTCTATTGGGGCGCGCAAACCCAGCGTTCGCTGATCAACTTCGCCATAGGCAAGGAGCGCATGCCCCTGGCCGTGCTGCACGCCCTGGCGCTGATCAAGAAGGNNATATCGCCCGCCTGATCGAGCAGGCCGCCGACGAAGTGCTCGACGGCGAGCATGACGACCAGTTCCCCCTGGTGGTCTGGCAGACCGGCAGCGGCACCCAGAGCAACATGAACGTCAACGAGGTGATCGCCGGGCGCGCCAACGAGCTGGCCGGCAAGGGCCGCGACGGCAAGGACCCGGTCCACCCCAACGATCACGTCAACCGCTCCCAGAGCTCCAACGACTGCTTCCCCACCGCCATGCACATCGCCGCAGCACAGGCGGTCCAGGCAAAACTGCTGNNGCTGTCCTCCGGGCTGGCCGAACTGTCGGCGCGCCATACCCACCTGGTGAAAACCGGTCGCACCCACATGATGGATGCCACGCCGATCACCTTCGGCCAGGAAGTCTCGGCCTATGTCGCCCAACTGGACTACGCCCAGCGCGCCATTCGCGGCGCCCTGCCAGCGGTGTGCGAGCTGGCCCAGGGCGGTACGGCGGTGGGCACCGGGCTCAATGCACCCCACGGTTTCGCCGAAGCGATTGCCGCG
>DQAA01000590.1 GCA_003523465.1 Pseudomonas sp. | reverse complement strand
GGCCAGGCCGGTGGCGGCGCTGACGAAGTTCTGCACGGTCAGGCCGATCATCTGGCTCAGGTAGCTCAGCGACGCTTCGCCGCTGTAGGACTGCCAGTTGGTGTTGGTCATGAAACTGACCGCGGTATTGAACGCCAGGGACCATTCCTGGCCGGGCAGTTGTTGCGGGTTCAGCGGCAGGTACGGCTGCAGGCGCAGCACCGCGAAGAGGAACAGGAAGCCGGCGAGGTTGAACACCAGCAGGGCCAGGGCGTATTGCTTCCAGCTGTGTTCCTGCCCGGCATCGACCCCGGCGATGCGATAGCAACCGCGCTCGACCGGGCCGAGCAGCGGGCTCAGCCAGGTACGCTGGCCTTCCATCACCTTGTAGTAGAAACGCCCGAGCCACGGCGCCGGCAGCAGCACCAGGGCGAAGAAGGCCAGGAGCAATGCGTAATCGTAACTGTGCATGGCCGCTCCCTAGCCGCGATCGGCGCGCAGCAGCGCGGCCATCAGGTACACCAACAACGCCACTGCCAGCAGCAGTGACACCCCGTCCAGAATGCTCATGAGGAATCTCCGTTCGGCGGCGGGTGCCGCGTAGGAAAATTCTCCAATCAAGGGGCGTAAAGGAACGAGATCAAGGCGGAACACGGCGCATAAAGAATGCGTAAAATCGCGGGTCTTACCCTTTTACTGAAGGACCTGCACCTGATGAACCTGACCATCACCCCCGTCACTGCCGACGAGTACCCGGCCCTGACCACCCTCTGGGAAGCCTCGGTACGGGCCACCCATGACTTTCTTCCCGAGGCCCATATCGAGCGCCTGCGCCCGCTGATCCTCAACGACTACCTGGCCGCCGTCGAACTGCGCGCCGCCCGTGATGCCGATGGCACCCTGCTCGGCTTTGCCGGGGTGCACGAGGGCAAGCTGGAAATGCTCTTCATCGATCCGGCCCGGCGTGGCAGCGGTGTGGGCAAGGCACTGCTGGCCCATGCCATCACCGAACTGGGTGTCAGGGAAGTGGATGTGAACGAACAGAACCCGCAGGCCGTGGGCTTCTACCTGCATCAAGGGTTCGAGGTTGCCGGACGATCCGAGCTGGACGGCCAGGGCGAGCCTTTTCCGCTGCTGCACCTGAAACTGCCGGCTGATCGTCCCGCTTGATGCGCATCGCACATGAGCCAGGCTGGCGCCGTGCATAGATCGAATCGATATCGGTTATAAGCTAATTCGATACAAATATATTTGGGCATAAAAACATCCGTTATGCTGCGCCGGCCCCGTCGATCAAGAGCGTGTCAGGTAGCGTATGGATGTAGGTTCGTTTGGTTTCACCATTGCAGGTCTGGTTGTAGGTTTCATCGTCGGCATGACCGGCGTCGGCGGCGGCTCGCTGATGACCCCGATCCTGCTCTGGTTCGGCATCAACCCGGCCACGGCGGTCGGCACCGACCTGCTCTACGCGGCAATCACCAAGGCCAGTGGCGTCTGGGTCCACGGCAAGCAAAAGAACATCGACTGGGCCATCACCGGCTGGCTGGCCCTGGGCAGCGTGCCTGCAGCGGCAGCGACCCTGTGGTTCCTCAGCACCCTGCACACCGACACCGCCGCGCTCAACGCCGTCATCAAGCAGGGCCTGGCGGTGGTGCTGATCCTTACCGCCCTGGCGATCCTGTTCAAATCCAGGCTCCAGGCCTTTGCCAGCAAGCATGCCGGTGACCGCTATCACCTGAGCGGCCGCAGCCTGAATACCCTGACCGTCATCACCGGCGTGGTGCTGGGGGTGATGGTTTCCCTCACGTCCATCGGCGCGGGTGCGCTGGGCACCGTGGCGTTGTTCCTGCTGTATCCGTACCTGGTCACCCGCCGGCTGGTCGGCACCGAGATCGCCCACGCCGTACCGCTGACCCTGGTCGCCGGGCTGGGGCATGCGAGCATGGGCAACATGGACTGGTCGCTGCTGGGGTATCTGCTGCTGGGCTCGTTGCCGGGGATCTACATCGGCAGCCACCTGACCGGGAAGATTTCGGATTCGGTGTTGCGGCCTTGCCTCGCGGCGATGTTGTTGTTGATTGGGTACAAGTTGGCGTTCTGACTGGGGTGCGGGCTGAACAAAGAAAGGCCGCCGGGGGAATCCGGCGGCCTTTCTTGTTTCTGCATCCAGATCCAGTTCGCGACGCGCACCCTGTGGGAGCGGGTTCACCCGCGATAGCTCCGGTGAGTTCACTACCGTAATCGCGGGTAAACCCGCTCCCACAGGGTCCGCGTCGTGCTTTAGAGATGTTCTCCGGGCGAGTGGAAGAGCTTGGGGCCCTGCCTTAGATGCTGAATCTTCAAGGATCAGATCGTTGCCCGGAACTGCCGTTCTGCTTCTGCTCACCCCTTTTAAGCAATGACTCCACCAACGCCTGGCAAATCTCCAGCGAATGCTGGGTCGCCCAGGCCAGGCTTTGCATCGGCTTGCTCGCCGATTCGCAGACTTGGTAGTTGGTTTCATAAGCCGAAGAAAGGGACATGGTCAGGTGCACGAGGACATCTTCCATGCTCGCGCCTTCGCAGACGCTGAATAACGGCGGATGGGTGCCGTTGCAGGTGGCGAAATGGGTGTGGGCGGTGCGGGGTGGATCGGGGACGGGTTTGATCATGATGACACTCCAGAAGTCTGCAGAAATCGCCATCCATAACGTGACCAAACGACTGGGTGGCGACTGTACGCGGATTGGTCAACCGGGACTTCTGGAGCACTATCCGGCGCACCCGAGGGTGCTCCGCGCACAGCCGCCATAGCAGCAGCCAACGCGCCCAACGTTGAAGATGAGCGACTCCAAAAAATCGACAGGTGACCAAACCTGATCGCCAAGTAGCAGCGACCGGCGAAGACTAGGCAGCCATTTCCTGGAGCGCAACGTCAAACGAGGCGCGGAAGTATGATTGGGAAACCGCCTACAGAAAAGTCGGACACAGCGGGAATTTCGTAGCTGTATGCGACACCTGTACAGGCCTCAAGAGCACCGCTAACCCTGTGGGAGCTGGCTTGCCAGCGATTTGGCCCGCTCTGACGACATCTTCGTCGGTGCCGGCCTCATCGCTGGCAAGCCAGCTCCCACAGGGTCCGTGTCGTCAGCCTACAAATACGCCGCCGCGCCTTCAACCGGGCGAACCAGCGCCAGTACGTTGACGCCTGAACGCTCTGCGAGACATTCGAGATTCATGATGCTGTCTCCCGAGGAATCCGCGACCTGTTCGGATTGGGCTGTTGGAACCGGAAAGCACCAGCGGCCCGGACGGCCGCCGATGCTGCGGGATCACAAGCTGCCGGTGAGGTTGTAGAAACCGCTGGGCAACTGCACGACGAACTCGCGATCGGGCGCCTGTTCGAGGTGCTCATGGCAGTTAGGCATGTTCACCCGCACGTCGGCGAACGCACCGGTCAGACGCATCTGGTTTTCGCTTTCGAAATCGTGATTGACCTCGAGGTTGCCGGCATTTGCATAACCGATGATGAATTTCAGGATGTCCGCACCGGAGAGATACCCAAGGACATAGCTCATAGAAGGCCGCTGCATGTGATCATTGGGCTGGGACAGGTCGTAGACCGTGCCCGTATGACGGTCGAAGACGAGCAGGCCGATGTACTCGATCGACGCACCGTAGGCACTGTGCGGTGGATAGACCTGTGCCCGCAGACGCCAGGCCGGGACTCGACCCTCGTCTGAGCCGTCCACCCAGCCGTAGGTACGGTACTTGTCCATGGATTCGACCGTGAAGGCATGAGGCGAACCATCCAGCACGCAGTTCACATCGAACACGTCACCGTCGGGCAGTTGTGCCTCCATGGTAGATCGCGCCTTGATGAGACGGTGTAACGCCGGTTCCTTTTTGAGGTCGATCCGAAGGACATGACCGCCCTTCACCGCCTCGCAATCGATCACGCTTTCCAGTGTCACGCCCGCTATCGTTGCCAGAGTCTTGACATCCATGATGTCGTCTCCTGTTAGCGCTGCAATAAGTAGGGTGCTTCGTCCCGGCAGGGCCCGAAGAAGACCGACACGTGGCAGCGACACTACCGGCCTTCATCGGCGAGATCGCCGAAATGCGCCCGACCACTCTATCGCCCTCGGTTTTTTTCCACACCTGACAGAAATATCAGGTACGCCCTACTCCCCCCTGGACGCTACCGTCAAACCCACGAGCCTTTTCCGCAGCACCTCGACCACCGCCAATGGCGGGGGCCTCGGGTGTTGCTGAACTGCTGGACGGCAGCTAGCAGGTGTTTGAGAAACGCCGGCCCAATGCATTCGTCGGCACCGGGTTGGTGGTGATCGCCGGGATGAAGACCCGGTACTGCGTGGACAGCACCTATCGTGCAGCAGGAAACCTGGGATTCCCGGCAGTGCTGCTGGCGGATGGGCATAGCTGTTCGGATCCATCCCGCGACACCAGATGCCCACGGGTTGAACAGATGTGTAGATACCCATGCAAATCGCTGGCAAGCCAGCCCCCACAGGATCCGTGTCGTCAGCCTACAAATACTTCAACCAAACAATATCCCGCCGCCGCGCCTTCAACCGGGCGAACCAGCGCACCGGCAGATACAACGCCAGCGCCAGCAGCACCGCACCGATCCACACCGCCCCCATCGAATCGAAGCCGAAATACTGCCCGTGATTGGTCCCGAACAACCCCACGGCCAGTACATACAGCACCTTCAACACATACAGGTGCAGCAGGTAGAAGAACATCGGCGCCGCGCCAAACACCGCCAGCCAGCGCACCGCCCTGCCCTCGTTACGCCGCTCGAAGGCGATCAGCAACAACAGCCCGATACCCAGGGTCAACGCCAGGAACAGCAACGACGGCGGGTACTTGGTGATGTTGAAGAAGCTCATCAGCGTCTGCACCGCCGTGTCCCCGATAGCCCAGGGCTTTTCGCCATAGCCATTGACCAGCCGCAGCACGAAGAACACCGCCAGCGCCGACCCCGCCGCCAGCAGCAAGCGCCGCCCGCGCACCGAGGGCTCGCTGCC